>JAFAQW010000188.1 GCA_019245995.1 Vulcanimicrobiota bacterium
TTCGGCGGATCGAGTCGCGCGCGCCGAGACTCCGTGCGATAACGCGATCGTCACGCTCAGCGCCCCCACGAGAGCCAACGCAATCGAAGCCGCCATCGCGGAGCGGCGATAGACCGGCGCCGTGACCCGGGGCTGCCGCGCGACGGACGGTCGCATCGGCGGTTCGTCGGTGCGCTCCACGCGCGCGACGAAGCGATAGCCGCGCCGTGGAATGGTCTCTATCGCCTCGACGTTCCAGCGCGCGCGGAGCGTCTTGCGAAGGACGTAAATGTTCTGCGCGAGATTAGCCTCGTCCACGTATCCTTCCGGCCAGATGCGGTCGAGCAGCGCGCCTTTGGCGAAGACGTCGCCCGGCCGCTCCAGGAGCGCCAAAAGCGTTTCGACGACTTTTGGACCGAGCGCGATGGCGTCGCCGCGATCGAGCAGCAACAACCGCTCTTCATCGAGCGTGAAGGGACCGAAAAGATAAAAGCTCATGTCGCGCTCCTACCGGGGTGCTGTTCTTCGTCGGCTCTGTAGTCGTATATACGCGGAGCCGGCGGAAAAGTTTGCGCGGCGCCGTCCGGCGCGAAGACCGCCAGCGCACGCGCTGAGAGATTAAAGCAAGCCGGCGTCGTGCCCGCCGGCTCCCCGTCGGCGGTAATGCGATGGCGGCGGCGGGTTCTCACCTCGAAACGCGTCGCGCGGAGCGCGCGCAGCCCAGGGGCCGAAAAGCGTTTGCCGCTCAGGAGAACGCGCGCAAGGGAAATGGCGGCCCGGCCCGCCGGTTCGACCGCGTAGAGGTCGAGCCGTCCGTCGTCGATCGCGGCGTCGCCGACGGTAATAAACCTCCCGAAGTGATTGCTGTTGGCAACGGTCACTTGAATCGTCCGGAGGCGCTCGAGCGTGCCGTCGTACGATATTTCGACGTGAAACGGCCGGCCGTAACGGAGTGCTCGCGCCACGCTGAGCGCGATGGCGAACCATCCTAACCGCTGTTTCGCCTCACTCGTCTGCAGGCGCGTTAGACGGCTGGAGAGACCGATACTCGCTTCCGTAGCGTAGTGCACGCCGTTGACCTCCGCGATGTCGATGTGACGCATCGCACCGGCCGCAATGACGGCGCACGCCGACTCGAGGTCAAGCGGAATCTCTAACGTGCGAGCGAGGTCGTTGAAGGTCCCGAGGGGCACGAGGCCCATCGGGACGCCGCACCGCAACGCCAGCGGGATGGCGCGAGAGAACGTTCCGTCACCCCCGGCCACCACGATTGCGTCGATCGACCCGGGGGCCGCTTTCGGCGCCAGTTGCATCCCATGCCGCGCCAACTCCTCGGCGACGCGTGGACCGCGACGCGCTCCCCAACGCGAGTTCGGATTGACGACCAGAAAGACGCGCATCAGCTTAGGACCGGCGCAGCAGCAAGCGAATGCAACCGATTGCCGACCACAGCGCGACGATGCCGAGCACGATGCTCCCTCCGATCATGGCGAGATTGCCGAACAGAATCCCGGCCTGCGTCATCGGCTCGACGTAGCCGACGGCGCGCTCCGATTCACCGAGATTGAACGAAACGGAACGAAAGACCGCCCACAAGACGAGCGCGCCGATGCCGCTTGCCAGCGCCACGCCGAGGCGCCACAGGATCTCGCTTCTGGGGTGCACGCCGAGTGAGTTCGCTCCGTTCCCGCGAACAGACCCCCGCCATGGAGCAGCACGCGCGGCGGCCTCGGCCGCACAACCCGATGCCCGAATCGCCCTACGAAGTGCTCGCCCTCTTCACCGGTGCGATGGTCGGCTCTTCGTTGTGGCTCGTTTCCACCGGCTCCATGGTAACGTTTTTCATCGGCGGCCTGCACATCGTCCAAAGCCAAGCCGGCCTTATTCTTTCGGTTCAGCTGATCGGCTCCGTCGCCATGACTTCTGTTGCCGGCATGCTGACGGATCGCTTCGGCGACCGGAAAATCGTTCTCGGGAGCGGACTCGTCATGGGAGGCGCCCTGCTGGCGGCCGCGCTCGTGCAGAACTACGCGTGGCTCCTCGGTTGGCTCTTGCTGTACGGCATCGGATACGCGGCCGTGACCCCCGCGGGAAGCCACGCAATCATCTACTTCTTTCGCCCGGCGGACCGCGGTGTCGCGATGGGCATCCGCCAGTGCGGCGTCCCGCTTGCGGGCGTCGTGGGATCGCTTGTGCTTCCGCTCGTCGCCGCCCGCTTCGAATACCGCGGAGCGCTCGCTCTGGCGGGGATGCTGACGCTTGTCGCATGTGCGGGGGCTTCGGCACTGTATCGGGAGCCGCAGGAGTTACGCGGAAAGCGCGCTTCCATCCGAGAGTTGATCGTTGAGATGGTCGCGTTTTCGCGCGAGGCGCGCCTCATTTTGTTGAGCCTCACGTCGGTCATTTTGAGCTTCGGACAGTTTGCTTTTCTCGCGTTCTTCACGCTGACGCTCGTGCATCGTCTGCGCTACCCCGTTGCCGTGGCGGTCGGCTTGTTCGTTGCGGCGCAAGCCGCGGCCGTGGGCGGACGTTTGGCGTGGGGTTGGATGAGCGATCGCTGGTTCGGAGGGAGTCGCGCGCTTCCGCTCGCGGCGAACTGCCTGCTCGTCGCGCTCATCGCCTTCGGCTTTGCATCGCTCGGACCCGGCACGCCGCTGTGGACCGCGACGGCAATCGCGCTCGCGCTCGGCTTTACGGTCGAGGGATGGTTCGGCTTGAGCATCATCGGTTTTGCTGAAATTGGCGGCGAGGAACGTTCGGGAAGCGCGCTCGGCGTGGGAATAACGTGGACGCTCGCCGCCGGGTTTATCGCTCCGACGCTCTTTGGACTCGTCATTCAGTCGCTGGGCTACGCCGCAGCATGGCGTTACTACGGGTTGCTGGAGGCAGTGGGTATCATCCCGGCCCTGCTTGCGAGCCGTGCCATCGCACGCGCTGCCGTTGCGCGCGTGGTCGCTTAGTCGTCGTCGGGCGCGCCGCCCTCGTCGCGGAGCCGTAAGAAATCGCGCGCATTCATCGGTGCGGCGATCGTTTCGAACCGCCGCGCCGGCTGCGTGAAGTCGAAGCAATCCGACAGGTCGTCCGAACGCGCATCGGTCGCGTGTAGTGAGCCCAGGTCGAACACTTCTTCGACGAATCGCAAGATGCTGCCGAACTCGTGCCTCCGATGCGAGACATAGTGCTGCTTTGCGTACGGCGAGATCACGATCAGCGGCACGCGGAATCCGAACTCGTACGAATTATATTGCGGCGGTGGAACGTGATCGTACCATCCGCCCCAATCGTCCCACGTCACGAAGATCGCCGTGTCTGTCCAGTAACGGCTGTGGCCGATCGCATTGACGACCGAGGCGACCCAAGAGGGTCCCGAGCCGTTGGTCAAGGCGGCATGATCGGAGGCTAAGAAGGTGGGCGTCACCCACACGACGTCGGCGAGCCGGCCCTGCGCGATATCGGTGAGGACGGCCTTCGGCGGCGTAACGACGTCGCGCGAAAACTTTGGGCTATTGCGAAGGTGCAGGATCGCGTCCGGGCCGTTCCAGAGTCCAGGCCCCGTCCGCGCTTGGTAATACCGCCAGCTTCGCGACTTCGCAGCGAGCAAATCCATGAGCGTCAGGCGTTCGAAACAGGGATAGACCGCCTGACGTTCGTTGCCCACCGGATCGATGAGCGCGACGAACGATCCCGGCGGTGAGTCACATCCGCCCGTGAATCCGCCGAACGGCGTGAAGGGATTACCCGCAGCGCGCATGGGCGAACCGTTTCGAATCGTCGACGTGCCGCTGATGATGTACTGGTGCGCCGGAAAACTGGGGCCTTGATTCGACTGAAACATACGATCCCCAAACGTGAATTGTTTGGCGAGCGCAAAGTATGGCGCCGTTTCGGACTGCGGCACATAGCCGTACGCGGCATCGGGCGGCGGCGTGTAACCCGGCCG
>JAFAQW010000221.1 GCA_019245995.1 Vulcanimicrobiota bacterium
GTCGTCGCGGGCGCATGAGCTACGGCGATGGGCAACTTGAAGCCGCGTCAGGCGTTGGCGCTGTATACGCAACGTAATCCCTTCGAAACCGTTGACGCGCTGCGATGCAGCAACTATTCGGCGTACATCGGCGACGCGTTGGTGCGACTGCTCGACTGGCGGGAACCGAGCGCGCAGGCGCGGCTCGCCGACCGCGCTTTGCGCGAGTTCATTTCGAGCGACCGATTTTCGTGCGTGGCCGGAAAGGCCGCCATTGCTTCGGGCGGATACAGGTTCGGCTACTATCATGGATTCTCGAGCACGGCGTGCGCCGAAGGGATCGCGCGCGATCTCGCCGCTTTCGTAGCGGAGCGTTCCTCGATGCGCGCGACCTACGCGACCTTCGTTGCCGTGTTCGAAGAACCGCATTGCGGTGACGAGGCCTGGTTCGAAACGGCGCTGTGGCGCCAACTTCAGCGGCTGGCGGAACTAAACGGCGCGCACTATCGGTGGGATGCGGCCGTTTCGAGCGACCCAGCGTCGCCGAACTTCGCCTTCAGCTTCGCAGGGCGCGCGTTTTTCGTGGTGGGCATGCACGCCAACAGCTCGAGAATTTCACGGCGATTTTTCCTGCCGGCAATCGCGTTTAACTTACACAGTCAGTTTGCTGCGGCCCGACGCAGTGGGCGGTTCCAAAAAATTCAGCAACTGGTGCGGGCTCGTGAGACCGCGCTACAAGGGGAGATCAACCCGGAATTGCGCGAGTTCGGCGCGGATTCCGAAGCGCGGCAGTACTCCGGCCGTCAAACGGAACAGCAGTGGCGGTGCCCGTTTCGAGCTCCCTCGTAAGGATCGAACCACAGGGAGGCGTGGCGCTGCGGCTCGCCGCCCGTCAACGCCTCTGCATCGTCGATCCGTACGGCGAGCAGGTTGCCGACGTGGCGCTCTTTGATGCGAGCGACGTGCGCGACGCGTTCTCGCCCGGGCGAACCATGGATTACAACGAATCGTTGCGGCTGGGCGTCGGGGACATACTCTACTCGCACCGCAGCGTCGCGCTCGCCCGCGTCGTGGAAGATACGGTCGGCGTGCACGACCTGCTGCTCGCGCCGTGCAGTGAGGCGATGTTCGCGCGGCGAGGCGAGCTCGCGCACCGAAGTTGCCACGAAAACCTGACAGAAGCGCTGAAGCCGTTCGGCATACCCAGCGAGATGGTCGCGGCGACGGTCAACGTGTTCATGAACGTTCGAGTCGAGGCGGACGGCCACATTGCAATTCTGCCGCCGCGGTCCCGCGCCGGCGACGTTTTCGCGTTCGAGGCGCTGTGCAACCTCATCGTGGGCATTACGGCCTGTTCGTCGGAACGAACGAACAACGGCCGGTGCAAGCCGATTTGCTTCGCGGTGGTCGAGCCTAGCGGCGCCCTGCCAGAGCGCACGTGAGTTCGCCATTTTCGGTCGGCGGCACAATTGTCACGGCCTTCGGGATGCGACTGGGGGGCTTTGGCGTCGGCAAAGTACAGCCCAACGTTCATCATCTCGGCGTCGAGATCGTATTTCATGATGTAGCCTTGATCCGTCGGCGGCTTGGTGTGGCGTCGATGTCCGCCAATGGGTTCTCGTTGCTCAGCACCACGGTGCGGCTGCAACCTTCATCGGTGAGCGCGCCTTTCAACGGGGCATGCAGACAACATTGCAGTTGATTCGCCGGCCCTCGCCGGCAAACCGGCCCTTCGGACTCGCCATGTTCGAAGGTAATCTTTGGATGGGTTCGTGGGAAAGCGAACGGATCTACGTCATGGACCCGGAAACGCTGGACCTGAGGCTTGAAATTCAGGCGCCCGGACGGCCCTACGGGATTGCTCCGATTGACGGCGAGCTCCGCGTCGTGGTCGCGCACGGCGAAGAAGACGATCGGTATCTCTACCGCGTGCGCGGCGGCGCCTTCGACGTCGCCAGTAAGACGCCGTGCCCGGACCTGACGGGCTCCTTCATGACGGCGCGAGGCTCAGCCCTTTATCTCGGGCAAATGCACCATCGCCGAGTGCTCGAGATGAGTCCCGATTACTCGATACGTCGGGAGATCGCACTGCCTACGCGCTCCGCAGGCTTCGCTTTTGGCACGGATGGACGCTTTTACCTCATCTCCGCCGATGACGAGTTTGAGCATCTTCGTTTTGGGACGCTCGACCCTTCAAACGACCATCCGCAATTTGACGAGATGGCGTCAATGCCGGAAGAAGCCCGCTATCTATTGCACGATGGCTCTCAGTGGTGGACGTCTTTACGCGACGCCAACGAACTGGCCACCTTCACCATCGCGCCGTAACGGAGAAGCCTGAAGCGGAATCACCACGTTACAAAGCTAGACGCGCCATAGCGTCGTCAACGATTGCCAGGGCATCGTCAATATCGCGCTCGGTATGGGCGGTGCTGACGTACCAGAGATGGTTGGGATGTAGCAGCACCCCGCGCGAGAGCACGTCCGCGTAGAAGCGCTCCTTGAGGTTTCTTGAGTCGTCGGCAAAACTGAGAAACGGCATCGCCGCAATCGGCTCGCCGTAGGCGCGCGCCGGAACATGGTTGCGCGCAGCCGCTGCGTTCAATCCAGTGATGAAACGCTGACCCAGGCCTTCAAGATACGCAGGCGCGTTGTCTCGCTCCACAATGCGCAGCGTTTCGATTGCGGCGGCCATCGCAGAAGTCTCGCCGTGGTACGTGGCCGATAGCGATATGCCTGCACCGTAACGCATCGTATCGCGCGTACCGACGAGCGCGGCAATGGGCCACCCGTTGCCGAGTGCCTTGCTCAGCGTCGTCAAATCCGGCCTGATGCCGTAGAAGTTCTGCATCGAACCACCCGGCGCACGCAGCCCGGTCTTTACCTCATCCATAATAAAAAGCGCCCCGTTAGCGTGGGCCAGTCGCGCAATAGCCGCGACGGCCTCACGGTTTGAAGGATGGACCATCTCGGGCGCAAGGATAACCGCGGCAATCTCATCGGGATGCTCGTCGAAGAGCCGCTGGAGCGATTGCGTGTCGAGTGCGTCGTACGCCAGAACTTGCTCGTCGAGACGGGCCGGAACGAAATCCGCGTTCGAGTGGCACCAATCGTGCCAGCCGTGGTACCCGCATCGCGCAACTGCGCGCCTTCCGGTAGCGCGCCGCGCGACGCGTAACGCGGCGGTCGTTGCTTCGGAGCCGGCCTTGAAGAATGCGCCCATCTCGGCGTATGGGAATCGGTGCAGCAACTCTTCGATGAACCGCACATGCAGGGGATGATTCATCGAAATAAGGTTGCCATGCTCCAACTGCGCGACCGCAGCAGCGTCGACCTCTGGATGCCCGTAGCCGAGCACGAACGGACCGTAAGCCATGATGAGGTCGATGTAACGGTTTCCATCGGCGTCCCAAACGTACGGCCCGCGGGCGCGATCGAAATAGAGCGGCGAGAGGCCCCCGTGCAGCAATGGTCTTCCGCCGTCGAGTTGGATGCCTCCCGGGATGATCTTGCACGCGCGTTCGTACAACGCGTAAGAGGCCGCATAACGCTCCGCCACTACAGCCGTTTGGCGAACCATATGCGGCTGTGGCCGGGCGGCATGTCGTCAAGCCGGCCGAACTCCTTGTAGCCGAGGCGCTGATAGAATCGCGGGGCTTGAAAAGAGTAGGTGCTCAAGAACACGCCGCGGCACCCGCTTTCTCGCGCAATCAGCTCGGCGCGTTCCATCAGGTCCGAACCGATCCCGAGATGACGGAGCGATTCGTGAACCCAGAGCCAGTCGAGGAAGAGCCACTCCCAAGACGTGCTTCCATGGGCGCCGGCT
>JAFAQW010000066.1 GCA_019245995.1 Vulcanimicrobiota bacterium
CCTACACGACGCTCTTCCGATCTTATCCTCCCGCGTAGCGCACCCCAGCGAGGCAGAGGCCCCGCGCGGGCGCCGTCGTGCCCGCCGCCGCCCGGTTCTTCGCCGCCAGCACCGCTGCGACTCCTCGGGCATCTCGCCGCTCGGCGCCGCACTCGACGAGCGTTCCGACGATCGTGCGTACCATGTGGTGCAGGAAACCATCCGCCGATATTTCGATCGCGATCAGCCCACCGTGGGGCTGGATGGTCACCGCACGCACGACTCGCACGCTCCCGGCGGCGTCGCCGGCCGCCGCAAACGAACGAAAATCGTGCTCGCCGACCAGCGGCGCGGCGGCCGCGCGCATCGCCTCGACGTCGAGCGGCCGAGCGACGTGATGCGCGTAGCGCGCGGCGAGCGCGCTACGCTGCGGCGCGTTGTAGACGACGTAGACGTACGTCCGCTCCAGCGCGGAAAAACGCGCCGAAAACTCGTCGTCCTCGATCACGGCGTCGCGCACGGAACAGTCTGCGGGCAACACCGCGTTGGCTGCGATGGCGAGCCTTGCGAACGGAAAGTCGGCGTGCGTCGTAAACGAGATTACCTGGCCGCTCGCATGCACGCCGCCGTCGGTGCGGCCGGCGGCCGTCACCGTAATGGGTTCGCGCAGCAGGTCCGTGAGCGCACCTTCGAGCACGCCTCCGACCGTCCGAACCGCGGGTTGCCGTTGAAATCCCGCAAAATCGGTGCCGTCGTACTCGACGGCCAAACGCAGCTTGATGAAGTTATCCGTGCTGCCGCTGCATCGGGAAGAGCAGCACGTCGCGGACGGAACGCTGGTTCGTCAACAGCATGATGAGCCGGTCCACGCCGATGCCGATGCCGGCCGTCGGCGGCATGCCGTACTCGAGCGCGCGCACGAAGTCCCAATCCGGCTCGGGGACCTCCTCGTCTCCCGCGGCGCGGTCCGCCATCTGCGCTTCGAAACGCGCGCGCTGATCGTCGGGATCGTTCAGCTCGGTAAACGCGTTCGAGATCTCCATGTGCGCGCAAAACAACTCGTACCGGTCCACGATATCCGGATCGTCCGGGCGGCGCTTCGCAAACGGCGAGATCAACGCGGGATATCCCGTCACGAACGTCGGCGCCGCGAGGTGAGGCTCGACGACTCGCTCGAAGATTTTGTCGAGCGCGTGACCGTGCGTCGGCGATCGCGGCAGGCTGAGGTCGCCGAGAACCGCTTCGGCCTGCGCGCGATCCAGCAGGCGCGAGCGCGTGTATTTGCCGTCGCTATACTGCGCGAGCGCGTCGAAATAGTCGACGCGCGCAAAGGGCGGCGCGAACGAAATCGTTGCGTCGCCGTGCGGCAGATCCACGGCGCCCCCTGTTGCAAAGTCCACTAGATGCGCCACGAGCGCTTCGTTGAAGTCGAGCATGTCCCAGACGTCCCAGTACGCGGCATAGAGCTCGAGCATGGTGAACTCCGGGTTGTGCGTCGTGTCGATGCCTTCGTTGCGGAAGATCCGTCCAATTTCGTAGACGCGTTCCATGCCCGCGACGATCAATCGCTTTAAATTCAGCTCGGTGGCGATGCGGAGTTGCAGCTGCCGGTCGAGTGCGTTGCAATGGGTCACGAAGGGCCGCGCCGCGGCGCCCCCCGCCACGTGGAGCAGCGTCGGAGTCTCCGCCTCGTAGAAACCACGCGCGTCGATGAAGCGGCGCATCTCGGCGATCAGCCGGCTGCGCAGCATCAGCGCGTCGCGCGCCTCGGGGTTCACGATGAAATCGACGTATCGCTGCCGATAGCGCTTCTCGACGGCCTGCAGGCCGTGCCACTTGTCCGGCAGCGGACGCAAGGCTTTTGCGATCGGGGCGAACCCCGTTACGTGCAACGTGAGCTCGCCGAGTTTCGAGCGGAACATGTAACCGCGCACCGCCACGAGGTCGCCGCGATCAAGATCGTGCCAGTCGGCAAACTGTGCGTCGCCGAGCTCTTCCCGGCGAACGTACACCTGAATGCGTCCGGTGCGGTCGCCGACGTCGGCGAAGATCGTTTTGCCCATCGTCCGCTTTCCCAGAACGCGCCCTGCCAGATTCCAAGCCTCCGACTCCGCGTGCTGCCCGGGCTCCAGAAAGGCGTAGCGTTCGAGCAACTCCGCCGCGCTGGCGTCGACGTCGCACCGGCGCTGCGCGAACGGGTCCCTGCCCCGCGAACGCAACGCGGCCAGATTCTCTCTTCTGGCCGCGATGAGGGCTGCCTCACTCTTGCCGGGTTCGTCCAATCCGCCGCTCGTTATGAAGCCTTTCGTGCCGCCTTCTTCGGTGTGCTGCTCTTGATCGACTCGATCTTGTACTTGGCCAAACCGCGCGGTGTCGTCACGTCCACCGTCACGCCCTTCTTGTGGCCCATCAGCGCGCTGCCGAGCGGCGATTCGTTGGAGATGCGGCGGTTCGACGGGTCGGCTTCGGCGGAGCCCACGATCGCGAACTCGTAGATGTCGTTGTTCTTGACGTCACGAACTTTGACCAGCGCGCCGAGATGCACTTCGTCGGCGGCATACTCCGACTCGTCGATGAGGCGCGCGTTGCGAATCATGGCCTCCAGCTTGAGGATCCGCCCTTCGATGAAGGCTTGCTCTTGCTTGGCATCCTCGTATTCAGCGTTTTCGCTGAGATCGCCGTACTCTTTGGCTTGGCGAATGCGATCGTTGACCTCGCGACGGTGGACGCTCTTGAGCTCGTCGAGCTCCCGTTCCAACTTCGTGAGGCCCTCGGCCGTCAGGACGATTTCTTTTTCGTTCAACTACAGATCCTCATCGGGGCTCCATGTAAAGCCGGCCCCGCCTTTTCGTAGCGCCGGCTCAACGCTGGCGCGGGTTGTTCTGAACGCTCCGGTCCAACGCCTCCCCGGCATTAGCGGCGCGGGCGCGTCCGCAACCCAATATACCCATCGCGCTGCTTCGTAAAGCGCACCGCCGCTACGCCGCGTGCGTCAGCCGCACGACGCGCGGCCGCAGGTGCAACTCACCTAGCAGACGGTCGTACTCACTGGCCTCTACGTCGCTCCAGCGCTTGCCCAACAGCGCGACCAACGCCGCTTCGAGCACGTTCGTTCCGAACGACCGGCCCGCGATATCGGGCGTCGTCGTGATGAGCGTGTCGACCCCGCGAGCCCGGAGTTCTTCGATGTTCTGCGGCGTCACCGTATTGGTGAGCACGATCTTGCCGTCGAGGCGCTCCGGCATGAACTGACGCATGAAGTGAAAGTCTCCGGCGACGATCTCCGCCTGCTCGTAGTACTGCGGATACTTTGGCTCCGGCGGTTTCTCTTGTTTCTTTCCAGTCGGATAAAAGAATTGAAACGGCAGCTTGCAGGCGTCGGGAAGATATTTTTCCGCCAGCTCTTCGAAGTGATGGAGATCGCGAACGGGCATATCCTTGTCGAGCGCAAAGATGAAATCTCCAAACAGCACGTCGGCCCCGGCGTCGACCAACGCCTGCGCCATGCCGAATCGATCCAGCGCGCTCACCATCAAAACGCGCTTGCCGCGCAGTTCCATGCCGAGATCCTCTCGCATGAAGGCGACGGCCTTGCGCTCGAGCGTGTTCTTGAGGCCGCTGCCGTCTACCACCGGCGTCGTCTTGGCCGCCTCCAGCAGCCGCAGCCCGTCGCGCAACGCGTAGCGGTGACGGCCGGCGTACAGATACACGTCGATGCCGCCCAGCCCGATGGCGTCGGCCTTACCGTCGAGGTCGCGGACCATCGCGATCGCGGCATCGAGCTTGCCGTCGGTGCCAACGCGCGATATGTCGAACTCTTCGTTCAAGAATTGCGCGCGCGCGTGATGGTCGCGCCCGCTCGAGCCCAGCGAAACGGAAACGACCCGCTTCACGCTCTCACCCTTGCAAGTGCGACTCGGGGTATGCCGGCCTCGCTAATTCTCAGGTTAATCGCTCGGCCGGCATACCCACTCGTCGCAGCTTGCATGTGATCAATCGCTCGGGTCATAACTGCCGCGGTTGACGAGCGGGCGTGTCGCCCGAACGGTTAACCTGAGAATTAGTGAGGGCGACATGCCCCGAGGCAACCACGGCACGCGCTGAGTCGCAGCGGCGGTGGTGGGCTGCGTCGCGAGTGGCGGCCAGTTTTTCCGGGGTGATCGCCGCGTCGAACGCGCGCATGTCCGCGAGCTCGAAGCCGCAGCGATGCGCCATCTCCGTGATCTCGACGACTTTTTCCAGCGCGATGCCGCGTCCCAGCGTGTACGGTTCGAGCCGCCCTTCGAGGGCGAGCACCATCGTTTCGCTCATGCAGGCCAAAGCGGTGCCGGGAGGCAGATTGAGGTCGAAGTCGCTGCCGGGCTCGCGCACGCGCTCGAAACGCGGAGTGCCGGGTACGCGCATGTTACCGCCTTCGACGACCAATACGTCGGGACGGTGTTCCGCCACGCGGCGGCTGACGTCGTGCGGCAGCGAGAGCTCGCACACGACGGCGCCGGTTTGTAGGTGCTCCGGCTCGATCACGTCCTGGGTCGAGCTCGTCGCGGTGAGGATGACTTGCGCCCGGCGCACCGCCGCATCGAGATCGGTGGTGTACTCGCTGCGGCACGGTAATCCCGGCGCCATGCGCTCGTGAAGCTTGCGCAAGCGCGTTTCGTTGCGCGCGACCAAGATCAGCTCGTTCACCTTCGGCGCGATCAGCGCGGCGCAGGCCGAGCCGATCGAGCCCGTCGCGCCGATCACCGTCGCCGTCGACGTGGCGAGATCCACGTCCATCTCCGCCGCGCCGCGAAAGAGGCTCTCCACCCCGCTCGCGATCGTTAGCGAGTTTCCCGTCGTGACCGGAATGGGGGAGCGCGCGTTGATCGTTACGCCCGCGTCGCCGACGACGCCCGTAAACGCGCCGAGTCCCGCGACCTGCGCGCCCAGCTCGACCCCGATCTCGATCGCGCGCAGTACGCGCGCGTACACCTCTTCGCGTGGAAAATCCATCAACTGCTGCGGCAACAGCGGCGCGGCGACGAACCACCCTTCGGTCTCCCGTCCGTCCGGCGTACGCACGCCCGTGACGTGCACCGCCGCATACGACGGCATCCATTCCATGATCTTGCGCAAAATCGGCTCGCCCTTGCCCTTGGCGCCCGGTTCGTAGCGGGCGATGTCCTCGAACGACAGCGGATGGATCACGAAGCAAAACTTGTTCATCGCTGCTCCGCTTCACGTTTGAGCGCCGCCAGCATCATCGCGCTATTCTCGCGAACCTTCTTCTCCAGCGTCGGGCCGATCAGCTCGGCCAGCGTCGGCACTCCGAAATCGTAGTCCACGCCCAGCACCACGTGGGTCACGCCGTCGCGATGCTCGAACGTCCACGCGCCTTCAAACTTGTCGAGATCGCCGTCGATCAACTTGTAGTCGATTCGCAACGCGGCATCATCGAACCGGTCTTCCTCGGTCCACTCGATCGGCGCCTCTTCTACCAGCGTCTTCCAGTGTGAGACAACGCCGTCGGCTTGGCGCCGGAGAACCGTCACGCTCTCGACGTCCGGCATGAACTGCGGAAAGCGTTCTTGGTCTTTCGCGAGCTCGTACACCGCCTGCGCCGGAGCGTCGACCTCAATTCTCGTTTCGACATACGGCATCGTTATCGCGCGGCTTGTGCCGGCAGCGTACCGAGTTTATCGTAGGCCGCCGCGACGGCGTCCCGGAGCGCCGCGAGCGCGCGAGCGACTTCGGCGGCGCTCACGATCAGCGGCGGCTCCAGACGAATGACGCGCTGCTGATTGAGCGTCCACGCGACCGTGACGCCGGCTTTGAGCATCTCGGGGATGATAAACCCGCCGTAGCCTTCGTGCGTGAGCTCCACGCCGACGAGCAAGCCCAGGCCGCGCGCCTCGCGCACGACGACGGGATAGTCGGCCGCAATGGCACGCGCGCCCGCGAGCAGTTCCTCGCCGCGCTCGCGCGCGCGCTCCACGAGACGCTCCGCGTCCATGACGTCCATCGCGGCGAGTGCGGCCGCGCACGCGATCTCGCTTCCACCGAACGTGGAGGTGTGTACGAGCGGCGCATCGCCGAAGGCGCGCAGCCAGACCGCGGGACGCGCGATGAAGGCCCCGACCGGAATCACGCCGCCCGAAAGTCCTTTGGCCAGCGTCAGCACGTCGGGCACGACGCCGTCGCGGTCGCAGGCAAAGCGGTAGCCGCAGCGGCCCAAGCCCGTTTGCACTTCGTCCGCGATGAACAGCGCGCCCGTTCGATCGCAGAGCTCGCGCACGGCGCTCAAGTAGCCGGCCGGCGGAACGTTCACGCCGCCTTCCGCCTGGATCGGCTCGATGACGAAGGCCGCCGCATCGTTCAACGCAGGGAGCAGCGCGCCGGCGTCGCCGTAGGGAACGACGACCGAATCCGCAAGCAGCGGCCGAAACTTCGATTGAAACGGCTCCCGCCCGCTGACCGAGAGCGCGCCGAGCGTTTTGCCGTGGTACGCGTCGATCGTGCTGACGATCTTCGCTCTTCCCGTCGCCGCGCGCGCCAGCTTGATCGCGCCTTCGATCGCCTCCGTTCCGCTGTTGCACCAGAACGATATTTGCAAATCGCCGGGCGAGAGCTCTGCGAGCCGGCGCGCGGCTCGCCCGAGCATCACGTTGAACATCGTCTTGCCCGACAGCGCGATCCGGTCGAGCTGCTCGCGCACCGCATCGAGCACTCGCGGATGACGGTGGCCCAGCGTGAAAACGCCGTAGCCGCCGGCAAAGTCGAGATAGGCTTTACCACTCTGGTCCCAAATGGTGCAGCCTTCCGCGCGCACTTCGACGGGGGAACCCGAGAGCTTCATGACGCGCGCGAGCGGTGGATTGACGAACTGCTTGTAATCGTCGTACACCTGCGCCGTTAACGCTTGCGGCGACTCGGCGCCGTAGGGACTCAGTCGCTCGTCGATCACCGCATGAACCGTGTTGCGTTCAAGCCGCGATCGCTTCGCATGCCTCGAGTCGTTCGATCGTTTCCTCGATGACCGCCCTTGCGTCGGCCGCGCGGTCGAGATGCATGATGCGGTCTCGCAGCGTGGCCGCGCCGGGAACGCCCTTCAGATAGAGCGCGACGTGCTTGCGCATTTGCGGCACGGCTCGCGATTCGCCGAGCTCCGCCACCATGGCGTCGTAGTGCACGAGCGCAAAGCGCAGACGGTCGGGGGCGGACGGCAACGGCGCGGCCGCGCGTCCCTCCATCAGGTCGCGAATCTGCGAGATCAGCCACGGGTTGCCGAGCGTGGCGCGTCCGAGCATGATAGCGTCGACCCCGCTCTCGCGCATGCGAACGATCGCCACGCGCGGATCGCCGAGGTCGCCATTGCCGATGACGGGCACGTCCACGGCGCGTTTCAGTCGCGCGATGTGCCGCCAATCGGCCTCGCCGCGGTAGAATTGCTTGGCCGTGCGCGCGTGCAGC
>JAFAQW010000078.1 GCA_019245995.1 Vulcanimicrobiota bacterium
CTCGATTCGGTCGAGGTGTTGTAGTTATCGAACGCGCGGTTGACGGGAATGCCGTCGTACTCGAAGCCCGTAAAGTACGTGTTTTGTCCACGAATGAACGTAGGCTGCATCCACCCCATCTGGCCGATGCCGACCAGCACGCCCGGAACCGAAGCGATGGCAGAGTACGCGCTGTTGAGGCTGCCGCCGCCTCCGAGGGGCGCCGCCGCCGCAGCCTGCGCGGAGTTGACGTTGTAGATGTCGCCGCCCACGCCGGACTTCACCAATGCGGCGCCGGCCTGCGACGTCACGCGAACGATCGTCTTGATCTTTTTCGGTAAGACGAACGCAACGTGCTGCGTTTGATCGGCGAATACCGTGTTGCCCGGAAACGCCGTGGCCTGGTAGTTCTGCTTCGTCACGTTGATGGTATACGTGTCCGGAGCCAAAGCCAAGAAGAGAAAGTGTCCTTGATCGTCGGTCGTGGTCGTCGCGCTTTGCGACGGTGACGTCGCTTGTACCGTCGCTGCGGCGACTGGAGCTCCCGAGTTGTCGCGTATGGTGCCGGCAATGTTTCCGGTTACTCCTGCCAGTGTCCACGTTTCCTGGAGCAAGAAGAAACCGAAAAACAGCGCCGCCGCACGCGCAAACCGGAGCGCTCGCTGCTGTTTCATGATTGTTTCCTTTACTTAGCGTGCTACGCGCCTATGAAGGCGCTTGCTTTTCGCATTACAGAGCGCGCGAATTGCGCCTTTTGATACTGGCTAAGACGCGGAGCGTAAGGAGCGCTTTCGCATCAACGAGCTTCAAAATCAAGTAACTTCAAAAGCGATGGTGCGCCGGTCACAATCGCGCCTCACCGCGCATTTTCTACGAAGATGGCTCCAATCTACGCGTTTGGATCGTTCCGCTTCGACGCGGCACGCGGATTGCTCGCGCATCGCACGAACGTCAAGCCTCTGCCCGAACGCTTGGCGCAGATACTGACGCTATTGATTCGTGCCAACGGGGACGTCATCGACAAAGAAGTCATCGCTTCGCGCATCTGGCCCGCGGGCGCGCCCAGCGACGGCAACCTGGCGCAGCACATCCACATGCTGCGGCAGATTCTCGACGAACGGGCCCGCGATCGCGAATACATCATGACGGTACGCGGCCGAGGATATCGTTTCGTCGCGCCGGTGACGGTCGTCGTGCCGGACCGCGTGACGACCGAGCCCGCCGTGCGAGACGAACCCGTCGATCGCACGCTGGTCGGCGACGCCGAGCTGCTGCACCACTGTTGGAGGGGGTCGTACCTGCTCGAGAAGCTGACGGCGGGGGCGTTCAGCGCGGCGGCCGAGCAGTTCGAGGCGGCCTTGCGCGTGGACGACGCTCACGTCCCTTCGCTCATCGGTTTGGCTCGCGCGTACGCTGGCCTCGCGGAACATTGGTACGCAGCGGGTCCGCTCATGTTCCCGAAGGCCAAAGCAGCCATCGTGCGGGCGCTGGAGATTGACCCGCGTTCGGCGGAGGCCCGGGCGACGCTGGGTAACATCGTGCTCTTTTGCGACTGGGACTGGCGCGAGGCGGAGCGGCAGATCGACGCCGCCCTGGCGCTAAACCCGAAGTCGTCGTCGGTCTACGTCAACGCCGCATGGTTTTACGTCTGCAAAGGCTCGAGCGAGGCGCAACTGCGCCGAATGCAGCGCGCTCTGCTCGTCGAGCCCGCGTCGGCCGCCGTGCAGCTCTTCCTCGCGCGCACGTTTCTCCACACCGGCGAATACGCACGGGCGATAGACTCGTTCTCGAGCCTCATCGACGCCGGAACGGACTTCTCGATCGCGCGCCGTTATCGCGCCCAGGCATTCATCTTAAACGGCCAACCCTCGGACGCAGTCACCGATTTGTTGCTGGTTCCACACGATCGAGCAGAAGACGTCGCGCTGCGTTTACCGCTTCTCGCGAGAGCGTATGCCGACTGCGGCGATATCGAACGAGCCGAAAGAATTTTTCGGACGCTGCGGGAGATGGCGCGTACCGAATACGTCGTGGGCTTCAATCTCGCTACCGTCGCAATCGGCTTGAATCGGCTCGGCGAAGCGTTGGATTACCTTGAGGAAGCGTTGCAGCGCCGGGAACCGGCGTTGTTGATGCTGCGCAGCCTACCGTGGTTCGCGCCGGTCGCTCAGCGCGCTCGTTTCACCGCGGTGGTCAACGCGATCTGGCCGCCGCGGCTGGAAATCGATAGTCGCGAGCCCCGTACGGCGTAATCGCGTCGCCGACGACCCAGGCGGCGCCCATGATGAGAACGGTCAGCGCGAACTCCGACCAAAAGCCGTGAACCGGTCTGTGGGCCACGAGCAACGGTACCCAGACGAGAAGGCCGAAGCCGGCCAGCATCGCTGTCAACAACCGTATCGCGAGCAGCGCTCGAACATTCACGAGAATCGCTAGGGCGGCAAGCGCAAAAAAGATGGTCGTTAGTATGGCCCAAAACATCTGGTTCGGTGGGATCCACCGGGGCACGGCGCTCGCGGTTTCGTGAAGATACATCACCTGGGCGAGCGTAAAGGAAACCGTGGAGAGCCCAAGCCCGAGGCGAGCCCCTCGAGCGAGCGCCATCGAGCGAACCGCGCCCGGGCCGGTCAGGGCATACAACGCAAGCGCACCCGATAACAAGCAAAACTGCTCGAAGAAGCCAT
>JAFAQW010000083.1 GCA_019245995.1 Vulcanimicrobiota bacterium
GGCGACCGCCAGCATCCGGTCGGCCTGGCGAAGCTCGAATTCAACGCGCGCCAGGTCCGGAAAAACGAGGCCTTCGAAGGGCTCGATCGGGACGTCGTCACTCACCAGCATCAGCTGGCGACTCCCGGCCATCAGCCCGCTGATGTCGACTTTGTGTGAACGATCCATAACCGGTGCCGCCTCAGCATGAACCCCGCCGGCGAGGCGGGGTCAACAGAGACTTCGCCCATTCTAGAACCCGCTACTCCGCTTGTCAAACCGCCCCGTCGAGGGATGGAAGCGCCGCATGAGCCTCGATCCGATCGCCGGCAAGCTGGCCGCCAACGGAGTCGCCTTCGCCCCGGAAATTGCCGGCGCCGCGCGTCGTCACGGGCTCGACCCAGCGCTGCTGGCGGCCGTCGCGGCCCAAGAGACGGGCGGCCCCGGTTCAAACGCGGGGCGAAACGTCGTCGGCGACGGCGGCCACGGCCACGGCGTCTTCCAAATCGACGATCGTTGGCACGCTTTTGCCGGCAGCGCCGCCGCGATGGATCCCGCTCGCAATGCCGACTACGCCGCCGGCATGCTGTCGGGATTGCTCGGCGAGTACGGCGGAAACGTTCGTGAGGCGCTCTCCGCCTACAACAGCGGTTCGCCTCACGCCATCGGCACGCGGACTCGCTGGGGCGACGGCACCGACCTTGGCTATGCCGACTCCGTGCTGCGGCACTACCGGCGACTCACGCTTCACGGCCTCGAGGAGCCGGCGACGAGCAGCGCCACCGCGGAAAACGTGGCCAACGTGGCCTCGGTGGGGCAGCTTCACGAGCGCGCGCAGCAACTGCCGCAGCCGAGCCTGCAAGCGCCCTCGCTGCAGCTCTCGATGGCGGCGCCTTCGCTTTCGAGCGCGCACTCACATCCGTACCAACGCGCCTCGACCGACTACATGCAATTGGCCACCGATGCCGACGAGACGAACTCGTTAGAATAGGAGAACTCGACATGTCGCTTTTTGCGCCGATCGCGGACGGCACGCTGGCCGGCGTCGCCCGCTCGTACGGCGCGGGCACGCTTGCTGCCGCGCCGCTCGGTGAAGCAACGACGGAATCGCCCGAGAGTTCCGTCGCAGCGGAGGTCCAGAACCTCATCGCATCTCTGGGGCAACTCGCCGCTCAAGCGCAGGCGCTTCCGTTGAGTCCACCGACACTTCCCGCCCTGCCGCAAAACGCCGGCTATCAACCGCACGCGACCGACTACATGCAGTTGGCCGACGATCAAAGCTAAAGAAAAAGGAGAGCACTCATCATGGCGTTTCTACTGCCCGTGTTAGAAGGGCTGGGTTCGGGACTCTTGGGCAACGCGATTGGCGGAGCACTGGGCAACGGGATCGGAGGCGGCGCCCAGAATGCCGCCATGAATGCGTTGAACTCGCAGGAAGAGAGTTTTCAGCTCGGCATGTACGCCTCGGAGATCAAGAATCAAGAACAGCTTCAAATGCAGTCCGAGGTGTTCGATCAGATGATGGACGAGCGTAGCGAGAATATGCGCGAAGTCGACACCCTGCGCAACGTGGATATGGCACAGCGCAAGATGGACGACACGATCACCAAGAAATTCATCCAGTCCATCACCGAAGGATGATCGCCCCGCTTCCAGCCGTACGCAACGAGCGCATCGCCGCGGCGCGCGGCATTCCCTGCGCGCCGCGGGGCGCTTCGTCCGACGTCGGTGCCGACTTGACGACCGAACAGCAACAGGAGCTCGCGGCGCAACACCAGGCGTTCGATTACGACGCCGCGGAACGCGCGGAGATCCTACGCGAGCACGAAGTGATTCAGGCCATCCTCATGGCCCATCTCAAAAACGAGGACGAAATCACGAAGAAGTGGATCTCGCTCATTTGAAGGGAGTGAGTCGCCGCGTGCTATACTCTCCGGAGCGCCGGGCCGTTAGCTCAGCTGGTTAGAGCGCATGCTTGATAAGCATGAGGTCCCTGGTTCGATCCCAGGACGGCCCACCAGCGCTCCGGTTCTTTGGATTAGTTCCGGATACTTACGGACTCACCGAAGAAGTCTCGTATCTTATAACGGCTGGAAAACAGTTCGATCGGTTTTCCACCGGCCGGATATTTCCAATAGGCCATTACGGGATCGCCAGACGGGGACGCGCTGAGGCCGACGACGATCCGCGCCTGATGCATGTTTTTCGGTGTATTCTCGTTTCCGAGGATGAAGGGCTGGCGCCCTCCCGATGGCCGCCCTAGCCGATCCGTCAGCACCGTCGTGCCGACCACCGTTAAATTTCCCGACGGCGATTCTGTTGCCTGATAGATGGCCGTGCCGTACGTTCGCTGATAGTTGTTTTCGGTCAGCGTGATGTATTTGCCGTCCCACATGACGCTGCCGGTGGAATTCAGCGTCACGTTGAGAGTGACCGGTTTCAACGCGGTGCCGCCGGCAGGAAGCTCGCACACGCCCGTCTGACCCGTGCGCAGGTCAACGATGGTTTCCACGTACAGGTTGCCGTGCCCATCGTATCCGGGCACATCGTAGTAGCCAAAGCCGGGACACCTGTACTGTTGGGCGGGCTCGGACGCGTTCTTGAAGACTTGGATGCTGCCCGGCGCAGAGCCGACGTCGAAGTTCCCAACCGCAAGGTCGCCGCTGGGCGAGACTGTGCACCCGAAGGCGCGGCCGCTCGTGTGCAGCGTTTTTATCGGCGTCCACTCACCGTGAGGGTACTCGGTCACGGACTGGCCGTCGGCTTGAGGGATCCATATGTCACCCGCAGCGTCGACGCACTGCCCCGTCGGTTGGTTGAAGCCGGATAACGTATGCACGTGCTGCTTCGTCTGATAATCGAAGACTGACACGATGCCGGGCTTGCCGATACGCCATTCGGACACGTAGATCAACCGTTTCACGTTCCGCTTGTCTCCAGGTACCGCAGCGCCGGCGCGCGTAGCGCCGTTTGCCACACCGTGCGGCGTCGGGACCGTCGGCGTATTCGCGCCGCCGCATCCCGCTACGAGCGCGAGGGTCATGCCTGCTCCGGCCGCGCAGCCGGCAAATCGTAAGCCCGTCATCCTGTAACCTCCTTTTGCAGCGCAGAGCGTCATTCGATGCGGATGGGCATCATCCGGCGTCGCGGAGCAGCGAGGCCTCTCGCTCCTGCGACAGGCCGGTCCGCTCCCAGGGACGCGGCTCGTTGGAAATCCAGTCCATCACGGTTTCGACCGTCTGCTCCAGGGGGCGCAGACGTAGGCCGGCTGCGATGGCCCTCGCGTTGCTGACTTGCAGCATGCCGGCGTATCGCGGGTCCGCGATCCATAACGGTAGCTCGACCCACTCGCGTACGCCGTTCTCCAACAAGTAGCTGCTTTCGAGCCACGCGACCGCCGCGCGCGGGGCCCCGCGGCGTTGCGCGGACGTGGCGCAGACCTCGAGAAACATGGCCATCGTCGTGGGCACGGCGGGCCCCACGACGTTGAACGTTCCGCCGATCGAACGCCCCAGGACGAACTCAACGAAGCCCGCGATGTCGGCGGCGTCCACGACCTGTACGAGCCGATCCGACGGCGCGGGCGCCAGCACGTCGCCGCCACGCAGAAAACGCTCGCACCAGTACGTGAAACGACCGGTGGGATCCCACCGGCCCGCAATAAGGCCGGGACGCAAGATCGTCGCGTCGTCGCCGTAGCGATTGACGATCAAACGCTCGCAGGCCGCTTTATTGCCGCCGTACGCCGCCGCTTCTTCGGCGACCTCGAACCTTTCGATGGTCGCGGCCTCTTCGGTCACTCCCGCGACCGAGAGATCGGCATAGGCGCTGACGGTCGAGACGAAGCAATAGCGGCCGGCCTCGAGCTTCAGCGATTGACGAATCTGTTCCGGATAGTAGCCGCTCGTGTCGACAATCGCGTCCCACCGTTGCTTACGCACCACGGCGAGCTCGCCGTCGCGGTCTCCATAGCGTTCTTCGACGCCGCGCGGCAGCGCGGCCGTCGTGCGGCCGCGATGGAAACAGACCACGCGATGCCCGGCCGCCGAGAGCCGTTCGACGATGTGGCGGCCGAGGAATTTCGTGCCCCCGAGAACGAGGACGGTCACGTCGCTTCGTCAACGTGCGTCATCGCGGTTCTGTCGCG
>JAFAQW010000071.1 GCA_019245995.1 Vulcanimicrobiota bacterium
TTTTCCGGGACCGCGCGCAAGGCCAACGTGAAACCGATCACCGTGAGCACGATCGCGGTCGCGACCGTCTCGATCCCAACGAAGAAAAACGGCAGTCCGAACGCCAAGAGGACCGCAACGAGGAGGGCTATCCCGCCGAGGATCCCCGGTATGCCGTGTCCGGGGACGACGTGGAGCTCCCATAAGATACCGATCAGACCCACGAACGCCAGCGCGGCGACGAACCCGTTGGAGAAACCCGCGTAGACGTGGCTTCCAAAGAAGAGCGCCAACGCTCCGATTCCAATCGCGCCGGCGATGCCGTGCAGCGTCTGCATCTCGATCAGCAGCCCCAACAGCCCCAGCGTCAGCAACAGCCCGCTGACGCGCGGATCGGTGGCGAAGCGGGCCACCCGCTCGCCCCAGGTCAACGATTCCGTGATTCGGGGCGCACCCGACAAACCGGCGTCCGCCAACGCATCGTCAAACGAGTTCGCGCGCGCCTGCGCCACGCCGCTGCGCAGTGCGTCGCTCGTGTCGAGCGTTAGAATCGCGCCCGATCGCTTGTACTGCGGGAGATCGACGTACTTGTCCACCATCGCCCCCGCGACCGCGGCGTTGCGGTGGTTGCGCTCGGCGGTGGACTGAAACTCACCGCGTAATGCGGAGATCATCTTCTCCGTCGCGGGAATCGGTTCGGCGGCGCCGATCGACGAGCCGGGGCCGACCACGATGCGGTCGGCGGAAAGTGCAATCAGCGCTGCGGCCGAGTATGCCCGAGCGCCTACGTACGCGATCACCGGCACGTGCGCGGAGAAAAGCGCATCGCGAATCTCAAACGCCGCATCGACCAAACCGCCCGGGCTATTGACGTCGAGCGCGATGGCGCGCGCCCGATCTGCCTGGGCGTCCCGAACGGAGCGCTCGACCAGATGCGCCATGCCCGAGTCCACCGTTCCTTGAATTGGAACGAGGACCACCGGGGCGCCCGGCGCCGCGCGTACGAGCGCGGGGACTGCACCCAACAGCAACAGAGCGGAGACGCACCCACGGAGAGCGAGCAGCTTCATGCTGAGAACTACCTTGGGAAACGGCGTGGTGTTACGGGGCCAGCTCTTCGGCAACGATCTGCCGCACCAGATTTCCGTCGGCCTGGCCGCGCAGCTGCGGCATCACGACCTTCATGACGGCCCCCGCGTTGCGCGCCTCCGCAGGAAGCTCCGCCAGAACGCTCTGCACGATCTCGCGTACTTCTGCGGGCGATCGTTGCGCGGGCAGATAGGCCAGCAGGATTTCCCGTTCCGTGCGCTCCTTGTCGGCAAGCTCCAACCTGCCGGCGCGTTCGAATTCGCCGATGGCGTCGCTGCGTTGGCGGGCGAGTCGCCGCACGACATCCAGTTCGTCGGCCTCAGAAAGATCGCGACCGGTCTCCGTTCGCTTGTAGATAAATCCCGAAAGGGCGGAGCGAAGCGTGTCCATGCGCAGTTGGTCGCGAGCGCGCATGGCGTCTTTCAGATCGCTCGCCATTTGATCTCGCAGCTTTGCCATTATGCGCGCCTTTTACGCGCGGCGTTTGCGGGCCGCCGCGGACTTCTTCTTCCGCCGGACGCTCGGCTTCTCGTAGTGTTCGTGCTTACGGGCTTCGGCGAGAATGCCGGCTTTTTGGGTGGCTTTCTTGAAGCGGCGCAAAGCGCTTTCGATCGTCTCTCCCGGAGCGATGCGTACTTCCATTTATCCACCTCCCTTCGGCAATCTCGCATGAGCCTATCACAGCGCTTGCCCGAGCGTCAAATCGGTTGTCGCGTCGATTTTTTAGCCGGGCGGCCAACTCAGCGGACGGCCTGCCAAGACGTGGACGTGAACGTGATCGACGGTCTGCCCGCCCTGCGCGCCGGTGTTGACGACCAAGCGAAATCCCGCGTCTCCGCTGCGCCGGCGTCCGAGGCTCGCGGCCAATCGCAGAACGTCCGTCGCTACCTGCGCGTCGCGTTGCAGCATTTCGTCGATGCTCGCGTAGTGCTCTGCCGGCATGACGAGCAGATGCACCGGTGCCTGGGGGTGCAGGTCTTCGATCGCCAGCGCACCGCCGTCGCGCTCCACGACGGTTGCCGCCATCTCGCCGCGCGCGATGCGGCAAAAAATGCAGTTGGCCATCAATGCGACCGAATCGTGAAGTCCCACGACTTCGTGGTCGTATTGCCGGCTTCGTCGGCCACGCGAACCGTGACGTGAACCGGGCCGTCGGGATACGAGTAACTCGGCAGGTATTGGATGAACGTTGCGCTTCGCACGCACTCCGACGTGACGTCGCGTCCGTTGATCCACAGCAGCGCACTGGACGAACGCACCGGCACGGCGTCCGAAACGAAGGTCGCATAGACGGCCGGACGATTGGTATTGACCGTCGTGCCGGCACGCGGTGCGACGTCGCTGATGCCCGGCGGGACGCTCGACGCCGAGATCCCCTGAGCCGCCGCCGCCTCCACCTCGCCACCGGCCGCCTGCAGGCGCACGATCAGGGGAGCGTCGCTGAAGTTCGCGCCGCGCGGAATCGTGTAGCTGCCGCTGTACAGGCCTGCCGACTGTTCGTGCATCGCTTGATTCGCGACGTCGGAGCCGATATCGAAGATGGCCGAGCCGCCGGGCGTGCCGCGCGCGACGACGTGGATCGTCTCGCCAGGCCGCAACGGATGGGTCGCGTCGCTTTCGACGCTCGCAACAGCCAGGGGTTGCGCCGGCGCGCCGGTTGTCGTTGCGACAGCGCGGCTCGCGAGGATCTCGCGAACCTCGTTGGTTTCAACGTTGTAGCGGATCGTCACGGCATCGCCGGGCCGCAACTGGTAGAGCGACGCGGCCTTACCGTTCAGGGCAATTTCCGTCGTGCGGTCCGGCGCGATGACTTGTCCGTCGGCCAATACGAACTCGCTGCTCGCGATGGCGACGATGCGGCCGCTGCGTGAGCCGTACTCGTCCACGATGCGCTCAACGCGGCCGTCTTTGCGCATCTCAATGCGCGCGAAGTCGCCCGGCCGAATGTCGGCGAGCTCGCCGGGCGACGTGACGTTCACCGTGACGTCGGTCACGTCGATGGCCGCATTCGACGCGACCTTGATGACCTTCACGGAACCGTTGTCCGACAGCGTGACCGTCGGCGGATCCGACAGCACGTCGACCGCCGCGACGGTGCCGAATCGCTCGTAGCCGCCGCGGACCGTCACGAGCCCGTTGGCGGAGCGGCCGACAAGCTGCGCGACAATCGACAGCGCATTTGCGCGCCGGTCAAAACTCGCTTGCGCACCAAGCGCGTCGGTGAAGAAACGCACCGGCACGTAGAGCACGTCCTTGATCTCGAGCGGCGGGGACTCAAGAGCGACGCGGTTACCGTCTACCTCCGCGAGCTTGCTGCCCATCGTCAACGACACCGCCTTGGAGCCGACTTGCACCGTGATCTGCGGACCCTCGCGCGCAAAGGTCAACCCGAGCGCCTCGATCGTGCGCCGCACCGGAACGAAGAGTACGCCGTGAATGAAGCGGGGCGGTGGTTCCAACGCCAGGGTATCGCCGTTGATCACGATCGAGATCGGTCGCTGCGCGGCGCCCAGCGTGGCAGCGATCACGATCGCCAGGAGCGCGCGTCTCACGGCCATTGCAATACTTCGCGATAGACGTCGGCCGTTGCGCGCGCGCAGCGATCCCAGGTGAGCTCGCGCGCGACCCGCCGTCCACGCTCGATCGCCGCCCGGCGCTTGGCTTCGTCGGTGAGCATCGCGACGAGTTGCGACCGCAGCCCCGCCGAATCCCCCGCGCGAAACGTCAGCGCCGCGCCTGCGAGCGCCGCAGGGACGGCGCCGTCGCAGCCGATCACCGCACAGCCCGCCGCCATCGCCTCGAGCATTGGAAGGCCGAAACCTTCCCGCAAAGCGGGCGTCACAAACGCGCGTGCTCCGGCATAGTAGGCGGCCAGGTCCTCCGCGCGCACGTCGCCGAGGGCCACGATGCGGCGACGCTGCGTCGAGCGGCGCTGCAGCTCGCCGCCGAAATCGTCGCGGCCCGTCACGTACAGATCCACGTCCAGCGATTCGGGCAGATCCGACCAGGCGGCGAAGAGCGTGGGAAGGTCTTTGTGCGGCCGATGATTGCCGGCATAGAGCAGGTATGGACGCGTCGCGACGTGCGGTGCCGGCGGCTGAAAGAAACGCTCTTCGACGCCGAGCGGAATCACGCGCACCTTTGTTTCGTCGACCTCGAGAAAGGTCACGAGGTCTTCGATGGTTTTTGGGTCGTCCGTGATGACGCGCTCGGCCCGCGTGCACAGCCGCCGCACGACGATGCGGTAGTACGGGCGTACCTTCGCCTTGAAGTATCCAGGAAATCGCAGATGGATCAAGTCGTGGATCGTAACGACGTACCGCGTTGGAATCACGACCGGCGCGTAGAGCGAGAGGAAGTGCGCGAGCTGCAGTCCCCCGCGACCCATCGCCCAGGGTAGCGCGACCTGTTCGCTCCAGCCGAAGTTGCGGCCGCTCGAAAAGGCGACGTACTCGTATTCGGGTGCGACGCGTGGCAATCGCGCCGTCAACTCGCGCGCGTACGTTTGCATGCCGACCGAGAGCTGACGCGTCAAGCGC
>JAFAQW010000237.1 GCA_019245995.1 Vulcanimicrobiota bacterium
CCGAGAAACGTTGGGACGAGCCGCGGGACGTCGAGATCGTTCTTGTGCGCCGCGATAAGGTCGAGAAGCTCGGCTTCGCCCGGTTTGTGCAGCGCGTAGCCGGTCTTGCACTCCAGCGTCGTCGTGCCGTGGGCCAGCATCGTCTGCAGTCGCGGACGGATCGTGGTTTCATAGAAGCGACGCGGCTCAAGCAGCGCTTGGCGGGTCTGCTCGACGGTGTAGAGCATGCCCTGCAGCGCCTTCTCCCCACGATTGCGCGCCGCGAAGTCGGGCTCCCGGTTGCCGGCGTAGAGCGGGTGAGCGTGCGCGTCGACAAAGCCGGGGAATATCACGCAGTCAGGAAGATCCATTACCTCGTCGGCCTGAGCGCTGTTATGTTGGGCGTTTGGAACGATCTGCGCGATGTGGCCATCTTCTACCACGATGGCCGCGCCGTCGGCGCGGCGTAGCTCGTCGAACGTAATGCCGTTCTGCGCCGCGTGCGTGTCGCAGGTCACGATCGTGCGGGCGCGGACGAATAGCCTTCGGCTGTTAGCCACAAGCGATGCATCCGCCGACGCGCGGTCATTGCCCTCTGCAGCGCCCGAGAACTGCCTCAGCTGCCCTGAATCGTTCGCCAGCGCGATTCTAAGATGATGATAGTGACGAGATAGACCGCGACGATCGCGGCAGGGACGGCGACAAAGCGGTGCTGCGGAAAGGCGTACCACACGGCAACAACTAGACACGTTCGCACGATGCTATGGAATATGCCGACCCAGTGTTGCATGATCCACGAGAGGGGTAACCACATGAGGCCGCTCAGTATTCCAACCGTCAGCGGAAGCGAAGAATATTCCACTTCGAAGAATGGAATCGCAATGGCATAAACCATGAGCGCCATCGCGACTGTGAGGAAGAACAGCGTATCGAAGGTATTCTTTGGTTTGCGCTTGTCGAGAAAGTTTTCTCCCGTAAACCTCGAGATTTGCATTCCAAGAAAAACGATGAAGCCGGTAGCGATGAAGAGCGACCATACCGCAGCGAGCGGCTGCAGAAAGGTGCCTGCTACTCCCACGATCGTCCATGCGAAAACGCCGGCGAGCGGCATTGCTAAAAATCGCCTACGCTGAAACTCACGTTGCTGTTCTTCGAGCGAACGATAAGCGGGCTTACTCATATACGCAATGCTTTGCAGCTGCGTCGCCAGTCGCTTGACATTCAGGCTCACATGACGGTGGGAGAACTAGAGGCGCCAGTCGATGCCTTTCGAGTCCGCAGTCTCGATTGCGATCTCGTAGCCGGCGTCGGCGTGGCGCACTACCCCCATTCCGGGATCGGTGGTAAGCACGCACGCGAGCCGCTCCCGTGCATCGTCGCTGCCGTCGGCGACGACGACCATACCGGCGTGCAGGCTGTAGCCGATGCCCACGCCGCCGCCGTGGTGGAAGCTCACCCAGTGCGCGCCCGCGGCGGTGTTGAGCAATGCGTTGAGAATCGGCCAGTCCGCGATCGCGTCGCTGCCGTCGCGCATGGACTCCGTCTCACGATACGGCGAAGCGACGCTTCCCGTATCGAGGTGATCGCGACCGATCACGATCGGCGCGTTGATTTCGCCGCTGCCGACGAGCTCGTTGAACGCAAGGCCCGCCTTCGCGCGATCGCCGTACTTGAGCCAACAGATCCGCGCCGGTAACCCTTGGAAGGAGACGCGTTCCTTCGCCAGGCGCAGCCAGCGCGCGAGCGACGCATTCTCGGGAAACAGCTCGAGTAGTTTCGCATCGCAGCGCGCGATGTCGCTCGGGTCTCCAGAGAGCGCGACGAAGCGAAACGGCCCGGAGCCGCGGCAAAAGAGCGGGCGAATGAACGCCGGCACGAAGCCCGGGAAATCGAACGCGCGCGCGAAGCCGCCGCGCTCGGCTTGGGCGCGGATGTTGTTCCCGTAGTCGAAAACAATCGCGCCGGCGTCCTGGTACCGAACCATTGCCGCGACGTGCGCGGCGCAACTCGCCAACGCCCGGCGCTGATACTCCTCGGGGGCCGTGCCACGCAGCGTCACGGCCTCATCGAGCGTGACGCCGGCCGGAACGTAGCCA
>JAFAQW010000283.1 GCA_019245995.1 Vulcanimicrobiota bacterium
GGACCACTAGACCTTGAAGTAAATAAACGTCGGCGACGGGCCCGACCAAGTAAAGAGTTCGAGCGCGAGCAGCATGACCGCGAGGGTGCCGGCTTGAGCGACGGGCGGTAGCGCGGCCCACGCCGGCGCCATCCCGCGCCGTTCGCCGATCAGACGCGCGGCGCCGAACGCAACGATGCCTGCGGCCAAAACTGCCTGCCACGCGGTGAAAAGCATCGGGCCGGCCCCCCCGGCAAAGAGCTGGCGGTATACGGCAAGAGCACCCGCGAAAGTTTGCGCGCGAAACAGCACCCAGGCGAGCGTCACGAGCACGAAGGTGACGAGGACGCGCAGAACGACCGATACGCCGCGCGGCGCTTCGCCACGACCAACGCCCAATGCTCGCTCGACGCACAAGAAAACCCCGTGTACGCCGCCCCACGCCACGAACGTCCACGCCGCGCCGTGCCAGAGCCCGCCGAGCAGCATCGTGAGCATCAGATTGCGCATCGTCGCCATCGCGCCCTGACGATTGCCGCCGAGCGGAATGTAGAGATAGTCACGCAGCCACGTCGAGAGCGTGATATGCCAACGATGCCAGAAGTCCGTGATGCTCGTCGCGAGGTACGGCGCCCGGAAGTTTTCGGGAAAGACGAATCCGAGGATGCGCGCGCACCCGATCGCGATATCGCTGTAGCCCGAAAAATCGAAGTAGATTTGCAGACTGAAGGCGACCATCGCACTCCACGCTGCGGGCGCTCCTGGGTGCGACGCCGGCGACGCAAAATAGGCGTTGACCACCGCCGCAAACTGATCCGCGACGGCCATCTTCTTGAAGAGTCCGAAGCCAGCGCGCGCGAGGCCGTACGTCACGTCGCCGGCCGAGGGCCGCCGCCACGCGACCAACTCTCCCAGGAAGAGCCACGCCCGAACGATCGGCCCGGCCAGCAACTGTGGGAAGAACGCGAGATAAAGCGCGTAGTTGAAGAGCCGCCGCTCGGCACGCAATCGTCCGCGATGGACGTCAACGAGGTACGAGATGCTCTGAAAAGTATGAAAGCTGATGCCGACCGGGACGAACAGCTTCACCAGCCACGGATTCTGATGCATCCCGATCAGCGCTGCGACGGTGCCGGCCGCGAAGTTGGCGTATTTGAACGTGCCCAGAAACGCAAGGTTCGCGGCGATGCCGATTCCCAGCAGCACGCGCGCGTGGCCGCGCCGCGCTTCGGCCGCACGTTCGACCCCGATCGCGATGAGGAAGTCGCTAACCGTCAAGATCCAAAGGAAGAGCACGTACCATGCGTTCCAGCGTGCGTAAAAGTAATAGCTCGCTACTAGCAGCACCCAGCGCCCGGCACTCCGGGGCAGGAGCAACGACAACGCCGCCACGATCGCAAAAAACAGCCAAAACTCGTACGACTGGAACTCCAACGGAATTCCGATGCCGACGGCCGCCGCAAACCACGAGAGCGAGTGGCGTGCGGGCCGCGGCGCAGATGCAGCGGTTGCAGGCGGGGCGGCTGCTGGTTGCGCCGCTTTCACTGTGCTGCGCGCCGGCGCGCGTGGCCTACGAAGCAGCTCCGCGACCTGGGCGCCCAGCAACCGGCTAAAGCGGAGGCTCCCTCCACGGTTGAGGTGATCCTCGTCGGCGAATAGCGCGGGGCGCTCGAGCTGAAGATACGGCCGAGCCGGCAGCAATCGGGCACCGGTACTCCGCGCAATTTCAACGAGCGAACCGCGGGGAACGTCAATATCTGCGCGATGCAGCGGACGCGTCGGAATGCGAACGAAGATCACCGCGACGCCGGCCGCTTCGTAGCGTTGCGCGATCGGGAGCAGCCACTCGCGGCGATAGTGCGCGTACGATGCACTCGCCTTGGGAAGGGCTAATACTTGCTTCGCGATCGCCGTGCGCTCATCGTCAGATGTGCCGCGCGGCACCACGAGCGTATTGCGCCCGAAATCTGCGCGCAGTCCCGTCAGCGTTTCCGTTCGGGGATGCGCGGCGAGCGGAGCGTACGTATTGCCGTTTCGCGCCTCGCGCAGCGCCATCAGGCGCGCGGCCGGATCGCCGGCGAACGTTTGGACGTCGTCGCGAAGCTCCGGTCCTCGAACGAACAAATCGATGCCGTGCTCCACTTGCTCGCGCGGATCGGAAAACGAGCCCGCGAGCTTCGGCAGATCGGACAGCCGCGTTTGAAACACGACATAGCGCAGATCCATCGGGCGATCGTCACCGTCGAGGCTGCCGATCGCACTGTCGTCGTCGTGATACGTGTCGACCGGAATGACGACGGCACGAAAGCGATGGGCGTCGGGGTCGATGGCTCGCACGAAGAACGGCCAGCACCGCGGCGTGGTACCGGGGACGCCGGCGTTGAGCAATCGTAGGCCGCCGCTCGCTCTCCGAGCCTCTTGCGGATCGAGCGCCGAGTAGATGCGCGAGTCGCCCAGCACGAGGACATCCCGCCGGTCATCGTTCGCGAAGCCTCGAAACGCCTCGATCGCTGCCTCGAAGCTCCCCGTGCTCGAAGCCGGGTCGAGGACCCTGCGATAAATATCGGCTCGAAATGCGACTGCACTGACAAAGATAAAAATCGCGAAACCGGCCGCAACAATGCCCGCGGCGGACTTGTTATGAGCGGTGGCGAGCGGAGCCTTGGCCAAATTCGTCGCTCTGTTCGCGCTTAACTATGCGCAATCCATTTCATCATCGAGAGTCCGCGCCCGTTGCGTTGATCACCGTGACGGTGATGTTGGGCTTGATCATGGCGATCATCGACACGACCATCGTCAACGTGGGACTCGATACGATCGGCGGCAATCTCGGCGCTACGGTCGACCAAGTAGCGTGGGTTGCGACGGGTTACATCCTCGCCAACGTCGTCGTCATGCCGCTCAACGGTTGGCTGACGGCGTTGTTCGGGCGCAAGACCTTCTACGCCGCATCGCTGGCGCTATTTACCGTGGCCTCGTTCCTGTGCGGGACGGCGCGTTCCATCTGGGTGCTCGTCTTCTACCGGGTCATCCAGGGGATCGGCGGCGGCGCGCTGCAGCCCACGGCGCAGGCCATCCTGTTTGAGACGTTCCCGCCGCAGAAGCGGGGCGCCGCGATGGCCATCTTCGGCATGGGCGCGATGGTCGGTCCCGCTATTGGTCCCACGCTGGGCGGCTGGATCATCGACAACGC
>JAFAQW010000300.1 GCA_019245995.1 Vulcanimicrobiota bacterium
ACGCGCAATGGGGCAATGCCTTATCGGCCTCTTCTTCTCGACCCTCTTGGCGGCGCGAGCGACGCGTTAGCGCGCGGCGATCAGCCGCTTCGCGCCAACGTAGCGCGACGCCCAATACGACTCGGAAAGGTGGCTCACCATCACCCCGTGGCTCGAGCTCGCGTGAACGAACTGTCCGTGGCCGAGATAGATGCCGACGTGCGAAACCCCGCCGTACGTATCGAAAAAGACGAGGTCGCCGGGATGGGGACCGCCGACGGCGCGATGGCCGACGTCATATTGAGCGTCCGCCGTGCGCGGCAACGCGATTCCCAGCATCGCAAACACGTGCTGCACGAAGCCCGAGCAGTCAAAGCCCGAGGCACTCGTGCCGCCGAAGACGTAGGGCACGCCGAGGAACCGCAGCGCGCTGCGCGTTAGCATCGCGGCCATGCGGGACGTCCGCGCCAAGATGCCGCCGGTGAAACGGCCGATGCCCGCCCGGTGGCGTTGTGGGGTGGCGATGATCAGGTGGGACGTCCAAGTAGCGACGTCGGGGCTGAGAGCCTGAGCGTTGACGCTCTGCGCGGAGCCCGTGTAGTCCAGCGTGGGCAGGGCGCTGCCGGCGTCCGCGCGCGCAAACGCGCTGGAACCGGCGATCAATAGGGCAAAAGCCCCAATTGCTAACAGGTGACGCAAGAAACCGCTCCTCTTTCACGACACTTGCGGGGTTAGTTGACGGGTTAGGGCGGGAAAGAAAAATCGCCCTTGAGCCGACCGGCTCACTCACCCCTACCGGGATATCCCCCGCTCGGGACCGACGTCCCGACTCAGTGACCTATTACGTTAAGGAAGCTCTCCTATGGGCCGTTTTAGGCCTCGGAGAACTCCTCGATAGCCCGCGCTTCGTCGCAAAGGTGGGGTGCCCTCCTGCCCTCGGGCCATCAAGAGCGCGCTAGCTCGCCTTCGATGCACGCTGCAACTCGCCGCGCGATATTCTCAATGCGCTCGCGATCGCTGCCCTCGGCCATGACGCGAATCAACGGCTCCGTTCCGGAAGGCCGCACGAGCAGCCGGCCCCAACCCTCGAGCTCGCGATGCGCTCGCGCGACTTCGTCGGCGACGGGTCGATGCGATAACACGTCGCGCGTTTTCGCGCGCACGTTGATGAGGATCTGCGGCATCTCGACGACGTCGCGAACGAGGTCGTGCAGCGTCGCGCCGCTTTCTGCCAGTATCGCCAGGAGCGTGATCGCCGTCCGCGGCCCGTCGCCCGTTGTGTTATAGCGGAAATCGATAACGTGTCCCGACTGTTCGCCTCCCAAAACGTGGCCTTCTGCGCGCATGCATTCGAGGACGTAGCGATCGCCGACGGGCGTACGAACGAGTCGAATGCCCTGGCTCGCCAACGCTCGCTCGAGCCCGAAGTTGCTCATCACGGTCGCGACGACGGTATCGTGGGCAAGCTGCCCCGCGGCTTTTGCCGCCCGGCCGAGCGCGAAGAGCACGTGATCGCCGCTGACCGCCCGTCCGGTCTCATCGACAAAGAGCGCGCGGTCGGCATCGCCGTCGAACGCAACGCCGACGACGCGCTTCCCGCCCGCTGCAGTCCGGCTTTCGACGGCCCCTTGCAGAGTGCGCAAATCGGTAGCGCCGCACTCAACGTTGATTCGTGACCCGTCGTTTTCGCAGTGCAGCTCGATGACGCTCGCACCGAGCTTGCGCAAAATGTAAGGAAAGATGGCGTACGCCGCCCCGTGCGCGGCGTCGACGATCACCTCCAGCGCGCTCAAGTCGGGTGCGCCGGTTGTTAACCGCCGGTAATAATGACGCCCGAGGTTTTGACCGGCGCGAGCCGTGCCGATCGCGGTGCCCTGCGGCTGCGGAAAGGAATGCGCGTGCACGCACGCCTCGATCGAGTCCTCGAGCTCGTCCGGCAGCTTGAAACCGTCGGCGCCAAAAAACTTGATGCCGTTGTCGGCGATCGGGTTGTGTGACGCGCTGATCATCGCTCCGCCCGCGGCGCCCTCTTCTTTGACGATGCAGGCGACGGCCGGCGTGGGAACGATCCCCACGCACACCGCGTCGCGACCGGCCGAAGTGATCCCGGCAACGAGCGCGGCCTCCAGCATGGGCCCCGAGAGACGCGTGTCGCGGCCGATGATGATGGGGCCGCTGTTCTTTTGCGCGACGATCCCCGCGGCCGCCCGGCCCAGGCTCACGGCCAGCTCCACGGTGAGCTCGACGTTGGCGACGCCACGAACGCCATCGGTGCCGAAGAGCCGCTTCATTTGCGCACCGTGCTGGCGGCAACAACGCGCATCTGCACGCGCACGAGGTTCGGGGTCACCGTAAGACCGGTAAGCTCCTCCCCGCCAGCGCCCAACGGTACCGGTCGCACCATCTCGTCCACCGCCTTGGGCTCCGCCGGAAGTGGCAGGTTGACGGCGACCGACGCGACCTGCGCGACCAAGGAGGTCGCCCCACGAACCATCGCAACGCTCGGGTCGACTCGGACTTGGCTGACCACCGTGGCGCCGCTTTGCGTGCCGACGTACCGGACCCCCACGGAAAACGCTCGTTGCTGGATGCGTTCGACGCTCAACGTCACGGAGGCCGGGCTCAAGCTCTGCACGGCGACATCGGGCGCCACCAACTGCACCGGAACGTTATAGATTCCCGGCCCCTTATCGGCAAGATCGAGCACCGCCTTGATCTCCTCCGGCTTGATGGCCGGTTGACCGCGCTTGGTCGCGACCATGAGGACCGCATCGTGATCGGTAAAGTGCGCCACGTAGCCCGGCGCCAGATTGACCGCGGAGATGGGGACGGCGAGCTGCTGGTTGAACTGCGCCGCCGCTACCAGCGGGTTGCCGGCGAAACGAAAATACGCCCAACCG
>JAFAQW010000026.1 GCA_019245995.1 Vulcanimicrobiota bacterium
AACCTTCGTCCCCTTTGCGGCCATGCCCCCGGCGAACTTCTCGGCGCTTTCCTTGCCACGGCTATAGCCCGCCGCGACCGCCGCGCCGCTCGTCGCGAGCGCCTCCGTTATCGCCGCTCCTATTCCGCGCGTCCCCCCCGTCACCAACGCTACCCGACCTTCAAACACGTGACCCTCCCTTGCGATGCTCGGCCGGCACCGTTCCCCGCACTGCCAGGGCTTCCTCGCACGGCCGCATTCGGCGGGAAATGCTTCCTGCGCGCGGTAGGACAACGGTAAGGTAAGGTAAGGAAAACAATGGCGACGCTTGATCCGCCGTTCGGCGGCCTCAAAACGGGAACGCACGCGTTACAAATCGGAATGCTGGGCTGGCACGACGTCGGTTCGTGCAACATCACACGTAACGACGACTATCACTTTGCCGCCAAGGGGAGCTACGACGTCTTTGGCAAGAGCGGCACCTTTGACTTCACCATGACGCTCACCGATCAGAATCCGGCCGCCACGAGCGGACCGTGCACGGTCACAAACGCCGGACAGACGCTGCAAGGCACCTACACGCGCGTCGGCTCCGCCATTACGTTCACGGACGGCCGCCACAGCATCACCGCCCTGCCCGACGCGGCAAGCGTCATCTTGGAAGTGGCGGGCTACCCGAAGGCGCGCATCGTGGCGTAAGCCGGCGTGGCGATGCCGGCGTCGAGCGCCGGATCGGGAATCGCCTCACCACGTACGGTCGTAATCGGAATTACGCCGGCCCAGATGCCGGCGCCCATGTCGAAGTCGAAGTCCTTCGGAGGCCCGCTGCGAATCTTCGCCGACGCCTCTACGATTGGAACGCGCAACACCAGCGTCGTCTTCAACTCTTGCTCCGTCGGCTTTCGCGCGTCGTTCCAACGTCCCGGACAAACGTGTTCGGTCACGGCTTCGAGCGCCCGGAGCTTCTGTTCTTGGTTTTCAACGCGCACTGCTTCACCAAACATCACCACGGAGCGATAGTTCATCGAATGATTGAACGCAGAGCGCGCCAGCACGAGGCCGTCGACGATCGTTACGGTCACGCAGATGCGCGCCACCTTTGAGGCGTCATTCATCCACCGGGCGACCGCCGAACCATGCAAGAAGAGATCCCGATCGATCCGTCCGTAAATCGTCGGAATCACGACGGGCTGCCGGTCGTTACGCCGAGCCTGCTCCTGTTCGGAGGCAAGCACCCCGACGTGGCATACCAGCCCCGCGTCGAGAATCGCCGCAATGGTCTCGAAGTCATCATGCCCCCGTTCGGGATGACGCCCCAGTGCCGTCAAACCGCGCTGTCTACTACGCTCAGCCATACTACTCCGCACAGTGAAAATTGACTTGAGTACACTTCGCTCCGCGCCTTCCATGTTTCCCGTCAGCATCGGAGGCGCACGCGCCCACGTGGCAAAACATCCTTCCCAAAACCATCGGAGGAGTCGCAATGCAGTTACACATTCGCCACGCGTTCGGCACCGCCGTCGCCTTCGTGCTTGCCGCTTGCACGAGCCAAAGCGCGACGACGGCCGTCCCCAACGCTCCGTCCGCCCAACACGTCGCGCCGCTCACGTCCCACTCGCCCATTCGAAACCTCATCATCGTCATCCAACGCGATCGCACCTTCGACAACATCTTCGCCGGTTATCCCGGCGCCGACGCGCCGACGAAGGGCCTCACCAGCAAAGGAACCTACGTTCCCCTCGGCGCGCAACCACTTGAGAAGCCGGCGTGCCGGTTGCGAGTGAACGAACTCGACTATTTCCAAGTCGCATGGGACAAGGGAAAGATGGATGGCTGGAACTTGCTGGACCGCCGTCGTCCGCTCTGCCCGTACGCCCGCTTGACGAACGCCGATCGCGCCGATTACTGGCAGCTGGCCAAGCAGTACGCGCTCGCCGATCATGCGTTCGCCTCGACACACTACGGGTTTTTCGTCAATATGCTCTATCTGATCGCCGGCAGTACCCAGCTCGATCCGCACACGTACGTCGCGGGCCCGCCGAACAAGATGCCTTGGGGTTGCGACGCTCCGCCTGGGACCCGTACGACGATCTTGAAAAACGGAAAAATCGAGCTGTTTCGAGGACCGTTCCCGTGTTTTACGTTCCCAACCACGGCCCAGCAACTTGACAACGCGTCGATCAGCTGGCGGTATTACTACGATTCGAAGCAGTGGAATCCGTACGAGACGATCAAGTACGTGTTCAACGGCTCGGATTGGACGGCCGACATGAGCTCGCCGCCGACCAACATTCTGACCGACATCGCCGACGGTAACCTGTCCTCCGTTTCGTTCGTACAGTCGCCGGACGTCGATTCCGACGCGCCAGGATCCTCCGGTGGGCCGAAGTGGATCACCGCAATTGTCAACGCGCTCAAGGGCAGCCGGTATTGGCAACAGTCCGCCATCGTGGTGGTTTGGGCGGACCCGGGCGATGGCAATTTCTACGACAACGTCGCGCCGCCGCAGCTCGACCCGATGGGATTAGGCTTCCGCGTGCCGATGTTGGCCATCTCGCCGTACGCCAAACGGGGCTACGTGTCGCACACGACCTATGAGTTCGGAAGCATCCTCAAGTTCATCGAAGAAACGTGCAAGTTGCCGTACCTGAGCCAATTCTCCACCGACAAACGCGCGAATAGCATCGCCGACATGTTCCAATTCTAGATCGCGCGCTGGGTCACGCTGGCTCGTATCTCTACCGGAAAGTTCACGGAGCGGGCGATGAAGCACATGTGATGGGCCTTTTCGTGTAGCGCGAAGGCCCGTTCGCGGCTGCTGCCGTCAGCAACCGTCACGCGCGGCCGCAGTTCTACTCGTTCGAAGTGTCCGGCCCCATCGGGGTCCGGTACCATCGTTCCGACGGCATCATCCGTATATTCCACGACCGTGACGCCGTTCGTGGCGCACAGATGCAGGTACCACAGCATGTGGCAGGAGGAAAGGCTCGCCACCAACAGCTCCTCGGGGTTGTATCGCGTCGCGTCGCCGCGAAACGAAGGGTCGCTGGACGCAAGGATGGTGCCCTTGCCTGCGACCGCAATCGTATGGTCGCGGTGGTACGCACGATAACCACTCGTCCCAGAGCCGCCCCCGGCGTTCCAATGCACCCGCGTCAAATATCTATGCTCGTCCACGGAAGAGAGGCTCCTTTTCGTTAAGCCGAAAAGCGCCCTTCCAATGCGGGTTATCACGCTCAACGTCAACGGCATCCGCTCCGCGGTTCGAAGAGGCTTCTTCCACTGGGCAGCAGTGCAAAACGCCGACGTCATTTGCCTGCAGGAAACCCGCGCGCAAGAACATCAGCTCCCGCCCGAGGCGTTCGCGTTGGAGGGTTTCACGAGTTACTTCGCCGATGCGGCGCGCCGCGGTTACAGCGGCGTGGCAATTTTCGCGCGTCGAAAACCGCTCGCCGTGTGCCGCACACTTGGGTGGAGCGACATGGACGCGGAAGGCCGCTTTATCCAAGCATCATTCCCGAACGTCACGATCTCCTCACTCTACGTTCCGTCGGGCATCACGGGTCCGCCGCGGCAGGCCTTCAAGATGAACTTCCTGGAGCGCCTCCTGACCGTGCTCGCCCGGATGCGCCACTCCGGAACGCCGCACATTCTGTGCGGCGACTTCAACATCGCCCACAAAATCATCGACACCTACAACCCTTCGCGCAACTCAACCGTCAGCGGCTTTCTCCCTGACGAACGCGCCTGGATGGACGCGCTTGTCGAGCAGCTAGGCTGGGTCGATTCCTTCCGCGTCGTCAATAAGAACCCGAAGCAGTACACTTGGTGGTCGAACTGGCCGACCGCCTTCGAACGGAATCTCGGCTGGCGGCTGGACTATCAGCTGGTCACTCCGGACCTTGCCTCGCACGTGCGAGCGGCCAGCGTCTATAAGGAAGACCGCTTCAGCGATCACGCGCCGCTCACGGTGGACTACGATGCGTGAACTCGCGCAGGGCACGTGACGCGCAAAACGAACGACGCACCATGCGTAAATCGGTCGGTATTATCGGCGTTTTACTTTTTGCGACGTTCGTTGCGGCCAAAGCGGGTTCGGCGCCCCGGTGGCCCTCTGCCGGCGATCCTGCAGTGCGTCGCGCAATCGTCGCGGCAATCGAAAAGGATCGTACCGTGTACGGCGGACGGACGCCCGTGCCCGGCGTGGTGCTCGGCGTCTGGGACGGGCGCGGCGGAAGCTTCGTCCGCACCTTCGGCTTCGCCGACCTTACCACGCGCAGGCCCCTCTCCACCGCCGATCATTTCCGCATCGGCAGCAACACGAAGACCTTCGTCGTTGCGACGATCCTGCAACTGGCCGACGAGCATAGGTTGAGCCTCGACGACCCGATCAGCCGCTTCAATCTGGGCGTCGCCGTACCCAACGCTGCGAACATCACGGTCCGGCTCCTCTGCAACATGCGCAGCGGCCTCTTCGAAGCGTACGACTCGCCGCAAATCGAGAAGGTGAACTTTACCGGCTCGATGACGTTCGATCCGCGCACCATGATCAAATGGGCCGTGCGGCAGAAGCCGTATTTCGCACCGGGCAAGGGCTACCATTACAGCAATACCAACTACCTCATTCTCGGCCTTATCATCGAGGAGCTCACGCACGACACGGTGGGCAACGAGATCACGAAACGCTTTCTCAAACCGTACAATCTGGCGCACACTTCGTATGCGTACACGATGGCCATGCCGGCTCCGTGGGCCCACGGCTACGGTCTCGACCGCCGGCGCAACTGGCAAGACGTCAGCAACACGATCCCCGTATCACTGATGGGCGCCGCAGGCGCGATGATCTCCGACATGGCCGACATGAAGAAATGGATCAGACTGTACGTGACGGGCAAAACGACTTCTGCAGCGATGCATCGCGCGCTCATGGACTGCGTCTTCACGGGATCCCCCGGTCAAGGCTTCGGACTCGCCCTCGGCTGTAGTTCCGGCTGGTACGGATATACGGGCGGTCTGCCGGGCTACAACACGGCGAACTTTTACTTCCCCGAAACCGGCGCGACGATTGTCGCGTGGGTCGACGTTCAGCAGAACAAACCGGTACCCGGCGTAGCCAACGCGATGTTCCGCGACGTCGCGCGCGTCCTCACGCCGAACAACATTCCCTTCCCCGAAGGCGTCAAGGGCCTCTAACGCTCGATGCCGTCCTGAGCCGTTGGACGCCGACGTCATCGTAATCGGCGCCGGCGTCGCGGGCCTCGCCGCGGCCCGCGAGCTCGCGCAGAAATCGCTCGACGTCATCGTGCTCGAAGCGCGCGAACGGGTTGGAGGCCGCGTCTGGGCGCGGTCGCCTGATCCGAATCTCCCACCGGCGGAACTGGGTGCAGAGTTCCTTCACGGCCGCGCGCCACAGACGCTGGCGTTGCTGCGTGCCGCCAATCAAACGACGATCCCGCTGACGGGGAAGCTCTTCGCGTTCGACGAGGGAGCGCTGCACGACGACGAAAGCCGCTTCACCGACGCACTCAAAATCTTCGATGCGGTTTCAACGCTTGAGAACGATACGACTGTGGACGACTATCTTCGCCGCTTCGACGTAGATCCAAAACGGCGCGCGACGGCTGCTATGGCGCGCGCGTTCGTTGAAGGCTTCGACGCCGCCGATCCCCGTATTGCCAGCGTCCGCGCCATTGCGGCGGAGTGGCGTTCGGGCGAGCAAGTCACGAGCGCGCGCCCGCGCGCGGGCTACGCTACGATGGTGGAGCGGCTCGCCGGCGACTGCACCGCCGCCGGCGCCCAGATTCGTACTTCGACGATCCTCCGGCGGATCGAATACCGGCTCCGGCACGCCGCCGTGACGGCGACGACCGGAGAGCACGTCGAATCGTTGGAAGCGCGCGCCGCCGTGATCGCGCTGCCCGTCGGCGTCCTGCGGCATGCGAGTCCGGAAAGCGGCGTCACGCTCGAGCCGCCGCTTCCACCGAACAAGCAACGGGCGCTGGGCGGCATCGAGATGGGAGAAGTAATGAAGGTCGCCTTATGGTTTCGCACGCCGTTTTGGGAGCGCGTGGCGGAGGGCCGTTACCGCGATGGCGGTTTCTTTCAGGCGCAGACACACGCGTTTCCGACCTACTGGACGCAATATCCGCAGCGCAGGTCGCTCGTCGTTGCGTGGGCCGGGGGCCCGCGGGCCATAGCACTGCGCGATCGTCCGTACCAAGAACTCCTGTCGACCGCATGCGAGGGGTTCGGTGCGCTGTTCGGTGAAGCGGATCTTGCCCGCAGCGAGTTTCAATTCGGTATCATGCACGATTGGACTCGAGACCCGTTCGCGCGAGGCGCCTATAGTTACGTCCGCGTCGGCGCGCTGACGGCGCGGCGCGAGCTGGCGCAACCGATCGACGGGACCCTGTTCTTCGCGGGGGAAGCGACGTCGCTCGACGATCAGGGCGGCACGGTCAACGGCGCCCTCGAAAGCGGCCTGCGCGCAGCTCGCGAAGCCGCCGCCGCATTGCGGACCGCATGATCGACGTCTACGCGCCACGGCTGCTCGCGCACTGGGCGAACTTTTACGTGATGATTGGGTCGTCCGCCGCAGCGCTTACCGGCTTGATGTTCGTCGTCATCACATTGGTGACCAACATGGAGCGGGAGGCGCGCACCGA
>JAFAQW010000267.1 GCA_019245995.1 Vulcanimicrobiota bacterium
CCGCATCCGGAAACGCTGCTTTAACGGCGAGCGCTCCATTGACCTCCGGCTTCATAACGACGTCGTAGCCTTGCGCCAGGCAGCGTTCGACGTAATCCCGCGGCGTGCCGTAAAGGTTGCCGTTGTATTCGCGCCACTCCAAGAGCCGTCCGCCCTCCCGGAGACGATCGAATTCGCCGCGCTCGACGAAGAAGTAATGTTCGCCCTCTCGCTCGTCGGTACGAGGGGGCCGCGTCGTCGCAGACACGGAGTACCGCAGGCTCGTACGGCGCTGGCGTACCGCCTCGACCAAGGTATCTTTCCCCGCCCCGGATGGTCCGGAGACGACGAAAAGCAGGCCGGGCCCTGAGGTCATTAGGGCGCCGCCGCTACAGCGTACAGAGCGTGCGGCGCATCGCGTCGTCCGCCCCGGGATCGCTCCTGGAGGCCGCGGGCCGTGAATACGCGACGCGGACCGCCTTGCCGTCGTGTACGGAGAACGCTTCCTCGAGACGGCGGCCTCCCGGCAAACGGAAGCTCGCAATCCCGGCCTCGCCCGGGCACGGGCCGAACGGCTCGCTGCCCTCAAGTCTCGCGCCGGGATGCCCGGTGAGCGTTTGAAGCGCGACCTCTGACGCCAGATCGTGAAGGCCGCCGTCGAACGGCGTGGCGGTCAAGCGATACTGCTGAAGGCTCGTTCCGGTGCCGATCGACCAGGTGTTGGAATCGCCGGCGACCGGATGCCAATTGTCGGGCGCCGGACTGCGCGATGCGCAGCCAGCAATCACCGTCAACGCGAGGAGGCCGGCCGTCGTGCGAATCATAGGCCTTGAGAAGTTGGATGCTTACCGATTGGGTCCTCATCGCGCGCCTCGCTGCGGAGCTGGACGATCGTTTACGCGGTGCGCGGGTACGAGCCGCGGGGTCCGGTCACGATGGGGAAATTACGCTGGTTCTGCACTCTCGTGGCGCTCCGCTGACGCTTGCCATCGATCCCTTCTCTTCGCCACCGACCGTAACGCTCGAACCAGGTGGCGGCGAGGTCGTCGCCGGAGGCGGCTTCGCGCGGGCGCTTGACGACTCGCTGAGCGGGATGGCGGTGCTGTCGGTCTCGGCGCGGCGCCACGATCGACTATTACGGCTGGTTTTCGGAGCGCGTTCGAAGTTTGGGGTCGCCGACGAACTAACGCTGTACGTGGAGCTGGTCCCGCGCTTCGGCAACATCGTGCTGGCGAAGCGCGACCGCGTGGTCGCCGCGCTCAAGGAGTTTTCGCCGGCGGATGCGGGGCGCCGCAGCGTGATTGCCGGTCAAGCCTACGCGCTGCCGCCGCTGCCGCAACATCCACGAACGGTGGGGCGCGCACCCGAGGTCGATGCCGTCCGCTCGGACTCGCCGCTTCACGTGTATCGCCGCGACGGTCGCATTGCACAGGCCTACGTGGCGCCGCTCGCAGACGTCGAACATGACGATCATTCCATCGAAACGTCGCTGCTGCACGTCTTTGCCCAGCTGCGCGCGCAGCAGCGAAGCACCGATCTCTCTCGCGGCGCGGAGCGCAGACGAGAGCAGCTGCTGCGCCGGCTCAACGACCGCGAGCGTAAGATCCGCGCGGAGCTTGCATCGTTGGAGTCGCGACGGGGAAGCGCGCAGCGGCGAGATGCTCTCCGGCAAGAAGGCGAGCAGATCTTCGCGACGCTGCACGAGCGCACCCCGGAGGAACGCGACGCGCTCAAGGATCGCGCCGCGGCGCTTTTTGCGCAGTATAGGAAGGCGAGCAAAAGCGTACCGCACATCCAGGATCGCATCCGCGCGCTGGAGACGCTGCTGCAGACGGTCGAAACGCTGCGCTGGGAAGCCGAGCGTGCCGCGCATGAAAGCTTGGCCGACGTCGAGGATGCCGCCGCGCAGTTGGAGCCGCGCCGGAAACCGCATTCGCCCTCCACTCTTCCGCGAAAACGCAAACGCGCCACCCTGGAGTTTCGGACGATCCACGGCTCGCGGATTCTCGTCGGCCGCTCGCCGCTCGACAACGCGGAAGTGACGTTTCGTTTGGCGCGCCCGGACGATCTGTGGTTTCACGCGCGCGCGATTCCCGGTGCGCACGTCGTGCTCGCGCGCGACGACCGCAGCGAGGCGCCGCCCGACGATATCACGGCGGCGGCCGAACTCGCCGCGCTCCACTCGCGCGCGAAGGACAGCGCGGTCGTTCTCGTCGATTACACCCAACGCAAAAACGTTCGCAAGCAGCGTTCGGCGCCGCCGGGGTTGGTATGGTACACGCACGCGCAAACGATTGCGGTAACGCCAAAGGCTTTTGGGTAACGCTGGAAAAAGCAACGAACAACCGAGGAGGACTATACGTTGAAGAATCCGCTCGACTCGCTATGGGGAACCGTCATTAGCGGTTTCGTCTTGACCGCCATTCTCTGGGTGATTGCGCGCGCCATCGTCTCGCACGCCATCGGAACCGGCGCATGAGCCCGCAGACTGATTGGATCCTTCGCTGGTTCCACATCATGGCGGGCATCATGTGGATCGGCCTGCTCTATTACTTCAACTTCGTCAACGTGGCTGCGGTCAAGGAGGCAACGGCCGCCGGCGCCGCGGCGCCGATCTCGAAGTACGTCGTGCCGCGCGCGCTCCTCTTCTTCCGCTGGGGAGCCGTCGTCACATGGATCTTCGGCGCGGCCCTCTTAGGGGGCTATCCCGCTCCCAACGGCATGAACGGGTTCGTCGCCGCGTTCGGCTTGCAGGGCACGATGGCGCCCATCGGCATCGGAGCGTGGCTGGGCACCATAATGCTGCTGAACGTCTGGACCTTCATCTGGCGGAATCAAAAGAAGATCTTGGGTTTCGTTCCCGCCACCGATGAAGAGAAGGCGAAGGCGCGGCGCGTCGCCTTTCTCGCGTCTCGCGTGAACACGATGCTCTCGATTCCGATGCTGTTCTTCATGGCGACGGGGCCGACGTCCATGTCGCAATTTATTTACCATTAACTAGATCCGTATTCGCCTCGCTCGGAACGAGGACGATCTTGCCCACGTGCCGGCTCGACTCGAGGCGCGTGTGCGCCTCGGCGGCGCGTTCGAACGTAAAGACGGAATCCACGAGTGGGACGATCGGATCGCGGCGCGGCAAGAGCGGCCATACGTCCCTCGCGAGCTTGCGTGCGATGGCCGCCTTTTCTGCGTCGCTGCGGGGACGTAGGCTGGACCCGAGAAGCGCGCCACGTTTCACAAAGAGGCGCCTCAGGTCGAGCTCGATCACGCTTCCGCTCGGCGTCGCCAGGCAGACGATTCTGCCGTCAAGCGCGAGTGCTTCCAGATCGCGGGCGATGTAATCGCCGCCGACGATGTCGAGGATGACGTCGGCGCCCGAGCCGCCCGTCGCAGCCTTCGTCTCCGCGACGAAATCGGCGGCACGGTAGTTGATGGCATGAACGGCGCCCATGCGACGACAGGCCGCGCACTTGTCGTCGCTGCCGGCCGTGGCGACGGCGCGCGCGCCGACGGCACGCGCGAACATAATGGCGGTGCTCCCGATTCCGCTCGTGCCGCCGTGTATCAACACCGTCTCACCGCGCTGCAAGCGCGCGCGTTCGATCAGGTTGTCGTAGACGGTAAAGGCGTTTTCCGGCAGCGTTGCCGACTCAATCGCGCTCCAGCCCTCCGGTGCCGCAAGGACCTGCCCATCGGGCACGGCGACGTACTCCGCGTAACCGCCGCCGTTGGTTAACGCACAAACGCGTTCCCCGACGCTCCAGCGGCGCACGCGGCTTCCCGTCGCGGCGATCGTGCCCGCCACCTCGAGACCGAGAATCGGCGAAGCGCCCGGGGGCGGCGGATAGCGGCCTTGACGCTGCATGACGTCGGCGCGAGAGACGCCGGCAGCCTCGACGGCAATCAACACCTCGTCGGGCGAGGGCTCAGGAAGGGCCGTTTCGACGACCCGTAAGACGTCGGGGCCGCCGGGATGCTCGGCCGAGACGCACTTCATTGTGGCGGCCAAATCAGCATCGCATCGCCGAACGAATAGAATCGATACCGGTTCGCTATTGCTTCCTCGTAGGCGCCGCGGATGCGTTCGATGCCGCCAAAAGCGCTCACCAGCATCAGCAGCGTCGAGCGCGGCAGATGAAAGTTCGTCAGCAACGCGTCGACGACGCGGAACGCAAAGCCGGGCCGTATGAAGAGTTCCGTAGCATGCCATCCGGGCGTGATCTCGCCATACGTCGCGACGTTTCCCTCAAGCGCGCGCACTACGGTCGTTCCGGCGGCGACGATGCGACGGCGTTCGCGGCGTGCCACCCGCAACGCGTCCGCCGCGCGAAGTGAAATTTCGTAGCCTTCGGCGTGCATCGCGTGGTCGTCGATTCGCTCCGCGCTCACGGGGCGAAAGGTTCCGAGGCCGACGTCCAAGGCGATGCGAGCGATCTCCACGCCGCGGCGCTGGAGCTCGAGCAGTAGCTCGTGCGTGAAGTGTAACGAAGCCGTAGGCGCCGCGACGCTGCCGGCGACGCGCGCGAAGACCGTTTGATATCGTCGTTCGGCGTCGTCCGGCGCGATACGAATGTACGGCGGCAGCGGCATGCGGCCGGCGCGGGCGAGAAACTCTTCGAACGGTAGGGTGAGTTGCAGCTCGATTTCGCGCAGGCCTTCGTCCATGTCGCGGACGATCCGCGCCTCACCGAGATCGTCGAACCCGACTCGGTCGCCGGCGTGCAGCCGCCGCGCCGGCCGGCTCATGGCGATCCAGCGGCGTGCGTCGGGCTCGTACTGCAGCGAATCCGCGGGATGCAGCAGCAAGAGCTCGGCCATTCCTCCCCCGCGTGCCCGGCGCCCCACGAGGCGCGCCGCGATCACCTTGGTTTCGTTGAGCACCAGCAGGTCGCCCGAGCCCAGCAGTTGCGGGAGATCGTTGAACGTGAGGTGCTCGATGCGCGTGCCGGCGACGACCATCAAGCGGCTCGCATCTCGCGGGGACGCCGGCGCTTGCGCGATCAGCTCTGCGGGGAGATCGTAGTC
>JAFAQW010000288.1 GCA_019245995.1 Vulcanimicrobiota bacterium
CAACCGCCGCGTCTGCGCCGATAGGCCAGCAATGCGATCTAAGGTCAGGGACCGAATCGAAAGCGGCAACGAGGATGTTCCGCCTCGCTCGCGTTGCACTGCATGTCCTAGCAACTCCTCGGCGAAAAACGGGTTGCCGTCGCATCGGTCCAGGACCGCGCGAATCCGTTCGTCCGTCAGTGCGTATGTGTCGCCCAGCGCGTCGTCGATCAAAGCGCGCACGTGACGCTCGGCAAGGGGCTCCAAGAGGATTCGCCGTACGGTATCGGCGCGCGACAGTTTGGCCACTGCGCCGAAAAGGCGATGCTGAGGCTGCAATGCCTCATCGCGGTACGTCGCGACGATCATCAGGCGCATGCCGCCGATTCGTGGCGCGACGTGGCACAGCAATTCCAGCGAGGAAACATCGGCCCAATGTAAGTCTTCGAGAGCGATGACGGTGGCGCGCTTTTCGCTCACGAGGCGCAAGTAATGCAGCACGCCGGTGAAGAGTTCGGCCTTCTCCAACCGATCCGAAGGAGGCAACAGGCCGTCGCGATCCACGACGGAAAAGGGAATCAGCGCGGCAAGGCTGCGCCCGACGAGCGGCGGGGCGTTGTCCAGAGTCGCCGGCACCCTCTGCACGAGCGCCGCCAGCGCGGTTCGCCACGTTCCGAACGGACGTGGCGCATCTTCCAGGGATTCACCGAGCGCGTAGTGCGGTGATCGTCCTCCGCGAAGCGTTGCGGCGAACTCGCCAAGAAGCCGGCTCTTGCCCATTCCCGGTTCCCCGCCGACGAGCACCACCGATCCGCGCCGGCCCGATAATGCGCGCCGAGCGTCCTGAAGCGCTTCTAACTCCGCATCCCGTCCGAACATCCGGCGGCTAGAGAGGTGCGGTAAGACCATCGCGGCGCGGATTCGCGCCGCGTGGCTCTTTACCGTTTTGGGGAGGCTCGGCTGTGGTGCCAGGCGATGGTGTCGTCGTCGCGCCCGTTACGCGCCAGCCGTTCCAGGGCCGCGGCGATGCGAGCGTGCAGCGCGCGCTGCATCGGTGGACTCAGCCCGTCACGGATGGCCGACCGGTAGAGCGCGTGGCGGAACCGATAACGAGCCGGTTTCCCAGACTCCACGACGAGAAGGCCCACGCGGCACGCCTCCCCCAACACCTGCTCCGTCGATTCGAGCCGCGTATCGCAACACTCCGCCAATACTGCGGCATCAAAACGGAAGCCGAGCAACGCGGCGCAAGCGATCACGCCGCGCGCACTCGGTTCCATTGCCCACAGCAGTTGGTCGTGCACGCTACGGCCCGAAAGCGATGCCGGTTGGGGACGCCAGACCTGTGGTCAGCGTCACGATCGGTTTTTCGTTATAGGGCGGTTTGTACGACACGATCTCGTTGGCGTAGTACAGGCTGACGAACATATTGGCGTGCGAATCGAACGTCAAGCCGTACGGCTCGCTGCTGGGGATCGGCAGGGTCAGCGTCGGTGCGCCCGTATACGGCGGCGCGAAGCCGACGACGTTATTCGTGCCCGCGCTGGCGACGTACACCGTCGTGCCAAGCACGGCGATACCGGCCGGCAGGGCGAGATAGCCCGCTCCCCCCATCGCGATTGGCGCCTCCGTGTACGGCGGCGCGTACTCAGTGAACGTTCCGTTCCCCTGATTCGTCACGAACAAGTTGCAGTGTGCGTCAAGCGCGAGGCCGTCCGGGCTGGTAATCCCCTGCGTGATGACAACCTTGGCCTTCTTTGCGGTGTACGGAGGCGCAAGCTCGACGACGCGGTTGTCGTAAAAGTCCGCAATGAACAGATCGTTGTGATCGTCCAGCACGATGCCATAGGGCGCTTTCAGCGAAATCTTCGTGTGGCCGATCGGCTTACCAGTGTACGGCGCTTTGTACTCTAGTACGCTGTTCGTACCGTACTGCGTCACGAAGAGATGTTTTAGGGAATCGAAGGCAACTGCGACGGGATTTTTCACCGAAGCGAGGGTCGTGGGACCTTTCGTGTAGGGTGGCGCCCACTCTAGAACGTTGAATCCGCCGTCGTTCGCGACAAAGAGGTTCTTCGCGGTTTTCGACGTGGGATGGCATTTGGCGCCGGCATCGCGGACGGCCGGCGCAGGGGCCGGCGCGGCTGCCGACCCCGCCGGAACCGTCCCGCCTCCCGCACAGGCACTCAGAAATGACGCGGTGACGATTGCGGCCGGCACGCGGCGGCCAACCGCAGTAAGGGTTTTTTGCACG
>JAFAQW010000261.1 GCA_019245995.1 Vulcanimicrobiota bacterium
TCCTAACGCACACGCAACGAGCAGGCTTCGAACTTTCATCATGCTTGAGGCTTACCACACGCGCGCGGCCGCTTCGCGTTCCCGCGATTAAAGCGCAGTTCAAAATTGGTGAGAAACGAGCCGCTGCGCCGTTTCCCTCAACGCTTCCCACATCACGTCTGCCGCGATCACGCAAACTTCGCGCTCCCGTTGAAGGCGCCGCTGTGTATCCCCCATTGCCGGCGGGAGGATCGTGAGCAACACATCGCGGTCGCGCGCTTGGCCCAACGCATCTTGCAGTCCGGCGAAGTGCTCTGCCATCTGCGCGAACGACGGCTCGATCACCGAAAACCGTTCGAGGGCGTAGCGAAGCCGCTTGCAGGCGATGCGAAAGTCGTGGAGCTCGCCTTTGTCGCGCCCCGCCAGCGCCTGGGAGAGGCGCATGACTTCGTCCGCCCGCTTCGCGACGACGCGTCGGGCCAGTCCGCAACGATCGTCGACGCCGGACAAGTCAACCACTTCCGCCCTCATGCGGGATAGCTCACGCGCCGTAGTTTTTCGCGCGCCTTTCGGATCGCATGGCGTTCTTGCACCCGAAGGTCGGCCAGCAGGGCTTTCGCGTGGTAAAGCTCCTCGGCTGAGACGGTGCGCTCCAGCAATGCGCGCATGACGGCCGCATCGCGCGCCGCGTCGGTCGATTTGGCGGTACGCTTGACCGCGCGCAAGAGTCGCGGCGCGCAAGCGAGGGCGGCGGTGTCGTCGAGCAACGAGCGAAGTCGGCGGCTCGACGTTCGCACGTGATGCAACCGGTCGTCGGTGGGATTGCGCACGAAACGCCGCCGCGCACGTTCCAGCGTGCGGCGCTCCGCTTTGATTTCTTTGCGTAACCAATTCATCATTTCGTAACGTTCGCCGGGCGCGTTCGACGAGGGTATTTCGCTCGCCCTTCGCGAATGCAAATGTCGTAGTGCGAGGACCGCGCCTGCCGCTGCTCATCGTCCTTCTCATTTTCGTCGCCGTGGCGGGTTGGTTTTGGTTCTCACGTCAACCGCAGCACGGCGAAACGATCGCGCTCTATTTTACGAAGCAAGACGGCTCGAGTCTGGGAAAGCTCGCCGTTTCAATGCGTTCGCGTCGCGCGGACGAAAGCGCGTCGGAGTACCGGGAGAACGTGGCGCGGTACGCCGCAATCGAGGCCGTTGCAGGGCCTCCGAACGACATCGCGGCGATTCGTTTTCCTCCCGGCACGCACGTGCGTTCGCTGACGCTCGACGGCTCCGTGGCACGCGTGGATCTGTCGCCCGAGATAGCGCGGCAAGCCGGCGGCTCGTTTGCTGAAAACGGCGAGTTCAAAGCACTGGTCTTTACGCTGACCGCAATTCCGGGGATCGATGCGGTACAGGTTAGCGTCAACGGAGTGCGCGTGCCGGCGCTCACCGGAGGGCATCTCGAACTTGATCAGCCGTTGCGTCGTTCGGACTGGTAGGCATTTCGCCGTCGCGCTGCTGGCCGGCGCGGCGCTCGGCGCCATTCCCGCGATCGCAGACAGCTCGTTGAGCGTTTCCTATCGAGGTCAGACGGTGTGCCTCACGCACGTGATGCCGTATGCCGGAGTGACGGCGGTTGGAATTCAGGATCCGGCGTTTGGCGCGTTGCTGCGCGCGACCGGCGCGGTGCTTTCGTGGAAATCCCGCGAGCGCTACATCTTGATCACGACCTCTACGCCGACGATTGTAAGCTTCGCGCTGGGAAGCCGGCGCTATGAGGTCGGGCCCACGGTTATGCAGGCCGAATTCGCGCCGATCGAACGTGGCGACGAGCCGTACCTGCCGCTCGACGACGTCGTCCGCGCGCTCGGCTTGACGGCGCGCCGCGACGGTGCAGCCCTCGCGCTCGAGTCGAGCATCACCAGCGCGCCGCAGCCGGTGGCGGGCTCGCCGACGCCGGAACCGGCGCCGACGATCGTGCCGAACCGCGCGACCGTCGTCACCGGGGTCGGCGTAACGATGAGCGACGAAGGGCTGACCGTGAACGTTTCGGTGAGCGGGGATGCCGCGTACGAATGGCACCGCCTTCGCGATCCGGACAACCGGTTCTGGGTTGATATCAAAGACGCGACGCTGCAAGGCTCGCCGATCGAACAGAACGAGCCTGCGCCGCTGGTTTCAATGCGCGTGCGCCAAGTCGACACGAATACGGTTCGCATCGCGCTGACGCTGCAAGGGCCGAAGGCCATCGCCGTCGAGCCCTCCACGAGCGGCCTGGGCATCGTCATCAGTGCCCAGGACATCGCAGGCGCGCCGCGTTCCGGCAGCGGCTCCCTGGGAAGCATCGTCTCGGAGAAGCAATCGCCGACCGCCGCCGTGACGCCCGCTCCGATCGAGGAGTCGTCGGGCGGATCGGGCGCGGAAGAGAACGGCTGGAAGTTTGGGCCGCGCGAGACGTACGTGCCGACGAATCCCCGATTGATCGTGCTCGATCCGGGCCACGGCGGTAGCGATCGAGGCACGATCCACGGCGGCGTCGCCGAGGCCGAGTTGACCCTCGACATGGCGAAGCGGCTGCGCGACATTCTGACGGCCTTGGGTTGGCAAGTGAAGCTCACGCGCACGACCGACACCGACGTTTACGCGCCGAACGACAGCCCACACGACGAGCTGCAGGCTCGCGTGGACGTGGCAAATCACGCCGGTGCGCGGTGTTTCGTGAGCATCCATGCCAATGCGTTCATCAACGCGGGTCCCTACGGAACGACGCTCTACATCTCGAAGGCGCAGGACTACGCCCTCGCCCACAGCATCGAAGCCCGCCTCGCCGACGATGGCACCAAAGACGACGGCATTATCAAGGCGCACTACTACGTCACCTTTCACACGAAGATGCCCGCGGTGCTGATCGAGACGGCCTTTCTCTCGAATCCGAGCGACTACGCGCTGCTGACGTCGCCGGCGTGGCGTCAAAAGGTCGCGCAAGAGATCGCGCAAGGCATCGAGCAGTACGCGCGCGAGAACCCCGTGCGTCAATGATCGGCTGCTTCGATTCGGGCCTCGGCGGGTTGACCGTTCTCGCGCGTCTCCGCCAGAGGCTTCCGGCCGTCGATGCCCTGTTCTTTGCGGATCAGGCGCACGTGCCGTATGGCGATCGTCCGCATGCCGAACTTCTCGAATTGCTCCGCAAAAATCTTGCCTGGCTGAACGCCCAAGCCGTGGATGCAATCGTCATGGCCTGCAACACGTCGTGCGCGATTGCGGAGCGTTACGGGTGGCCGCCGTCCCGGGCGCCGATTATCGACCTCATACAGTCTGCCGCCGTCGCGGTAGAAATGGCCGGGTCCAAGCGAGTCGGCGTCATCGCGACCGCGGCGACCGTCGGCGCCGGCTCGTACGGACGCACGCTGCGCGCGCAAATTCCCGGCATCGACGTCGTGGAAGTCGCCGCGCCGGCGCTGGTGCCGCTCGTCGAAGCCGGAAGGATCGAAGGACGCGATGCGCGCGCCGCCGTTGCGGAGGTTTGCGCACATCTCCCCCTCGACCTCGAGTCTCTCGTCTACGGCTGCACGCACTATCCCGTGCTGGAACCGCATTTCGCCGCGGTCCTTGGCGCTGGAGTTGCTCTCATCGATCCGGCGGTCGTCCAGGCGGAACGCGCCGCCGAAATGCTCGGCGATGCGCCCGCCGGCACCGGACGAACGACGTTTGTGACGAGCGGAGACGAGAGAGCGTTTCGGTCGAGCGTGGATCGAATGTTGTCGGCGCTCTCCGTCACGGCGGCGCCGTAAGCGCGGTGTCGAATTCGCGCCGCTACGGCAGCCTTATCGGTGGAACGCCGGCAGCGCCGGCTTGACGATCATCAGCACGAAGGCGGCGACCGGCATGGCGAGCGCGATGAAACCCCAAAGATTCCATCTCTTCGACAGGCTTTCGTAGTCCGGCATGTTGCCGGTGTGCGCGGCGAGCGAGAGCCCTCGCTGCGTTCGCGCGAGCGGAGCGAACGCCAAGCCCGACAGCACGAACGCGATCAGCGCCCACAGGATCCAGCCGGTATAGAGGATCGGGTAGCCTCCGACGATCGCCGCACCGACGCCGCCGATGAGCAAGAGTGCGATTCCCGGAATCGTAAAGATTTTGTCCGCCCTGATAACGCCGTCCATCGCGTACGCCATGATCGCCGTGTTGCCCGTAGCGTCTGCGTAGTTCTTCCAAAACACGCCGATCGTGATGTTGCCGAGGAACAGCACGACCCCGGCGACGTGGAGGAGCTTCATTACCAAATACATTCGAAACCCTCGTGCGTCAGTGCGCCGACAGCAGACCGACGTGGAATAGCGAGAAGAAGAACGCGGTCGTTGCGACGGCGAGCCCGGCGCCGGCGACGACTTGGGCGATCGTGTGCGAACGGAGATAGACGCGTGCCCAGCACACCATCGGGATCAGCACCATGAACGGGAGCGGCTTGGGCCCGTAGATCAACGTCATCGCCGTGAGAGGGGCCGTGATGCCGATCGCGTGCGTGCTGATCTTCCAGTAACGCGTGATGTACTGCACGACGAAAGTCGAGACGAGATAACCGAGCATGGCGGCAATCATCAGCCTGGGAGCATGCATGAGCCAGAGAACCGTCGCTCCGAGCGCGTCGAAGACGACGAAGGCCGAAAAGACCAGCTCACGCTCCGCGCGCAGCGACATGTCAAGATCCGATATTCGGTCGGTCGCGTAGAGCCAGAAGACGTAGAGCAT
>JAFAQW010000311.1 GCA_019245995.1 Vulcanimicrobiota bacterium
GACCGCTAAGAATAGATGTTGATGAGCGTCAACGAAGAGGCCCGTGACGATCCATATGCCGGCCAGCGTGATGAGCCAGTCGAGCGCCGTCGGCACGCCGGAGCGTTCGATGAAGATATCGACGCGCGTTGGCTGCGGCCGTGGATGAGGGACAAGGGAAGGCTGAGCTTCCGCGGTAGCGGAAAGCGGCTCCAATACTTCCATGTTTGTTCGAAAATGCTTCGGCGTGCGAGTAAACCCTTTTGGCGTCGCCATTTTCGCCACCACGGTTTCGTGCTATGCCGCTCTGCTGGGGGCATGTTCAAGCAAGCCGGTGGCCGTGCCCGCGAATATGACTGTCGGGGCGACGGCCTCCCGCGCGCTCCCCACCCCGGCGGTTGCCGCACCGGAGGCCCGGCCGCAGATCTTGGCGATTCGCTTTTCGACGCTGACCATACGGCCCGGCATCTGGTTTGACGGCACGATGATCTGCAGCACGAACGTCGCGTCGGTGGAAGTCCGGACGGCGGCGTTTTCGATCAACAGCGCGCACGTCGCGCCCGGCGTGTACCGCTTCCACACCAGGGTGCTCGAGCTGCCGCCGCTTTCGCGCCGCCACTGGTACGAGCTGGACGTCATCGCGCGTAATACCTCCGGCGCGGAAGAGGTAGAACGCGCTCCCCTGCGCGTAGAGTAGCACGCTCGTCGAACAACCGAGCCCTCACCTCCCGTTGTAGGAGACAAAAAACGCTTTTAACAGTACTCGCGCTGCCGATCGTCTTGATGTACCACCGGGTCGACGTCGTCGCGCCGGGCGATCGCATCTCGCAAAGCCTGACCGTTTCGCCGGCGCAGTTCGCCGCCGAGTTGCAGTATTTACACGATCGGCGTTTGCGCACGATGAGCGTCGCGGAACTGGAGGCCGACATTCGCGCCGGGCAGTCGGCGGGGAACGCGGTTCTGCTCACGTTCGACGACGGCTACGACGACCAATATCGCTACGCGTTTCCATTGCTGCGCCGGTTCGGCGACGTCGCGACGTTTTTCGTCAACGTGGGCTCCGTCGGCAGACCGCGTCACCTGTCGTGGCAGCAGATCGCGACGATGGCGCAGGCGGGCATGTCGTTCGGTTGCCACGGCGTCACGCATGCCGACCTAGCGAAGCTGGGTGCCGCGGCGCAGTCGTATCAGATCGGCCGGTGCGTGGAGGTGCTGAGCGCGCGATTGCGCGACAACGTGATCGCGTACGCCTATCCCAGCGGCGCCTTCGACGAGCAAACGATTCGCTTGGAACGGCACGCCGGATTGCTGCTCGGCTTCACCACCGATCGGCGCTTCCAGCGCGACGCCGATTCGCTCTACGAGCTCACGCGGCGGCGCGTGAAGAGCGGAATGACCGCGGAGGCCTTTGGGAGCCTGCTGTTGGCGCCTCCGACCTACATTCGGGTTCGGGTCTCGCCGACGCCGTAGGGGCGCGCGCGCCGTCCATTTGGGTAATGGTAAGCGTGCAGCCCGAAGAAAGCATCGAGACCGGCGAGCCCGAGAACGCGGGCGATCGCGAACGCGCCGGGAAAACGGTTCGCCTTAGCCCTTCTGAGGAGCGGGAGGTCCGCAAACGGGCCGGGCTGCGCGCCGAGGTCGTCTTCGAAACGATCCGCCGAGAAGGCGAGGCCGAGCTAAAGCGCAGCGCCGTAGGTTTGGCGCTCTCCGGTCTTGCCGCGGGACTCTCGATGGGTTTCTCGCTCGTAACGATGGGAGTGCTCCACGTGGCGCTGCCCGATGCGCCGTGGCGGCCGCTCGTGGAAAGTTTTGCGTACACGATCGGCTTCGTGATCGTCGTGCTGGCTCGTCAGCAACTCTTCACGGAAAACACCGTAACGGCCATTTTACCGTTGCTGGACGATCCCAACAAGCCGGCGATCTTCCTCAAAGTGGTGCGCATGTGGGGAATCGTGCTGGGCACGAACCTCGCCGGCGCGGCGATTTTTGCTAGCGTCGCCGCGCACACCCCGATCTTCGATCCGCCGCTAAAGGCGGCGTTCGCGCACTTTGGCTTTCAAGTGCTGTCGCTGCCATTTTGGACGGTCTTATTGCGGGGCGTGCTTGCCGGCTGGCTCATCGCGCTGATGGTCTGGCTCTTGCCGGCGGCCAACACGCAGAAACTCTGGGTGGTGATCGCCGTGACGTACGCCGTGGGCGTGTTGGGTCTCACGCACATCGTCGCAGGGTCGGTGGACGCGCTCTTCGCGGTCAGCAGCGGCCTCGCGGACGTCGGTACCTATCTGAGCCACTTTCTGCTGCCCGTCTTCCTCGGCAACGCCCTCGGCGGCGTCTTGCTGGTCTCGTTGCTCAACTATGGCGAGATCGCGATGGAAGAGGCCGCATGACGCGAAGCGGAAGCGACGCTGAATGAAGGGCCGGGGGTGCCGCGCGGCTGGTTCCCCCAGACTTTGCCAGCTCGACGCGACGGCAACGCCGGCCCCTCGCATCATGGTACGGCGCGGAGATGAAGAAACTGTAAACCCGTCGCGGCCTACTGCGGCGGCGTCAGATTCGGCGGGCTGCTGAGGTCGAAGCAGTCTTCCATGCCGTCCGACACGACGGCGCGCGCGTTGATGGGTTGCAGGCCGAAGGTGTTCTCGCAGAATCTGACGATGCTGACATGCGTGTGCTGCGCGTGCGAAATGTACGCGCGTCTCGCGTACGGGCCGATCACGAGACAACCCACGCGCCCTCCGGGATAAAACTGTGTCCCGTCGCTCCACGTTTCGACCTGCGGCGGATCGACGTGATCCACCCAGCCGCCCCAGTCGTCCCACGTGATGAAGATGGCCGCGTTGGCCCACTGCGGACCCTGCGAGACGGCGTTGACCACGCTCGCAGTCCAATTCGAGCCATCGGTGACGTTGGATGTGGGGTGCTCGTCCAATCCCGTTGGCCCGTAGATCCACGAAACGTTCGGCAACTTTCCCGCCGCCGCGTCGGCCGCGAAGTCGCTCTGCGGACGCATGCTGCGCCTTCCGAGATTTTGGATCAACGTGAAGGGGTAGCCGCTCGTGTAACTGCCCCACGTGAGGCCCGCCGCATCCAGTTGATCGGGCAACGAGGCAAGGTTGAACGGCGGCGTTGACGAGGGCACGTTGTTGATCACGGGGGAATCGGCGGCGATCAACATCAGGTGATTCGGCGTCGAGGGTCCGGCGACGGCGGTGAAATAGTTGTCGCAGAGCGTGAACTGGCGCGCGTACGAAAAGTACGCGGGAATGTCGGCCTCGCGATAGCCCATGCGAGGCGCTCCGGTCGCGCGCTTGAGCCACGCCTGGTGCGTGTGGCTGGGGTCGAACGACGGTGGGTTCGGCGCCTGCGGCAGCGTGGCGTCGCCGTTTCCACCGGGAAACGTTCCGAAATAGTTGTCGTACGTGTGATTCTCTTTGACGACGATCACCACGGTCTTGATGGGGCTTGCTGTGGAGTTCATTTGCGCGCGTCACCTTCGGTTCGCGACTCTCGGCGTCCCGGCGAGCCGCGAACGCGTCGAAAGCGCAACGCCTCTAGGTTATTCGTCAAGGGGCTCGGGGAGCCGGCGCAAGAAGATGATACCAATGGAGCTTCGCCCGTTGGGTTTCGGCGAGATTTTCGACCGTGCCGTTACGCTCTATATCCGCAATTTCGTGCCGTTCGTCGCGATCGTGCTCGTGCTGGTCGTTCCCACGGCAATCATGCAGTACTTTCTGGATCTCAACTCCGGTTCGCAGCTGACGCAGATGCTCCAGATTTTCCGGCACGCGGGCCGGGGCGGCAACGGTACCCAGTTGCCGTTCTATAATGCCGAAGGCGGCCTCGTGCCGCTGTTGGCGACGCTGTTCTTGACCTACGCGATCTGGCCGTTTGCGTTGAACGCCGTCGCGGTCGGCGTGGCGCGGCTCTATCGCGGGCGCCGCGTGGAATTTCGCGCGTGCTACGAACGCGTGCTGCGCCGTTGGCCGTCCATTTTCGGGTTGCTCGGCGTGGAGCTGGTCGTGCTGCTACTGTGGTATCTCGCAGCCATCGCCGCAAGCGTGCTGCTTTTTTTGGTGTTTGGAATCTTCATTGCGGCGGCCCCCAAGGTCCTTAGTCTCATTTTCGCCCTCCTCATTGCGGCGATCATTCTGGGCCTGTTGCTGCCGTCGCTCTTGGTGCTGATTCTCGCGATGAACTTTGCGATGTATTCGTGCGTGATCGAAGATACCGGCGTCGGCGCCTCGGTTTCGGCCGGCTTCTCCCGCGTTTTCAATCGCACCGAGTTCTGGCGCGCGTTGCTCGTCGCGATCGCGACGAGCGCGATGGCCTTCATGGCATCGTTGCTCTTCGGCGCCTTCGGCATGTTCTTCTCACTCGTGCATCTGCCCGTGCTGCAGACGATCGTGCAATCGCTGCCGCAGGCCGTCGTCACGCCGTTCACCGTCGTCGTGCTGGCGATTTACTATTTCGACGTACGCATTCGTCGCGAGGCCTTCGACCTGGAAGCCGGACTGGAGCGTTTGACCGCGGCACAACCGGCGTGATCGCCGTTGTGTTTGCCGCTGCGTCGCTCGCGCCGCCGTCGCGCGAGGCGTTGATCGAGCGCTGGCTGCGAGCCGATCGGTCACACCGTGCGGCGCTGCTGGTGGCGCGTCACGTTCCCGCCGCGTCGAAGCCGCCGAACCTGCAGGCCTTGGCACGCCGGGAGTTATCGGTGCCCGGGCGCTATCGATTGACGGCCCCGCGAGCGCCGGCTGAACCGGTGCCGTGGTGGAAACGCCTCGCGCGGTGGATCGGCGAGCGCTGGAACGCGTTGTGGCGTCCGATCGCGGCCCGGGCGCACGTGAGTGAGCGGACCGCGACGGCGATCGGGTACGCGGTGTTGGCGCTCGTCGGGCTTGCGCTGCTGCTCGTGCTGTTACGGCTGTTCCGCGAGGTGCAGCGAAGCCGTTGGGCGCGCCGCAGTCGCCCGCAACCGCTCGAAGCGGCGCCCGACCCGGAAGCGCTCTACCGCGAGGCGTGCGATTGCGCGAACCGCGGCGACTACGGGGACGCTGCGCTGCGCCTGTTCGCCGCTGCCGTCGCAGCGTTGACTGGGCGAGGGGCCGTTGCGACAACGCGCAGCGCCACAGTCGGCGATCTGCGCGCGGCATTGCGACGCAAACGCGCGGCGCTCGTTCCGGCGTTCGATGCGGTCGCCGCTCCGTTCGTGCAAACCGCCTATGCGGAACGCCCAATCGATGCATCCCAATGGCAGCTCGCAGCCTCCGCCTTTACAGTCATCCTGGGTGAGCCGAGCCTGCCCTGAGCCTACTCTGCATCGATGCGTAAGCCGCGCCTCGACGTCATCGTATTCATCGCCGGCATCGCGATCGTCGCGCTAATCGCGCTCGACAACGGCACGTCGCAAAAAGAGCCGACCTCGGTGTTTTCCACGTACGACACGGGGCCGAACGGCTATCGCGGGCTGTACGAAGTGTTACGCGGGGCGGGCGTTGCGGTCACGCGCTTCGAGCGTCCGTTGGAATTGCTCCCGCCGTCGGTGCGCACGTTGATCGTGACGGGCTACGAAGACGATCCCTCCGCCAAACCGCTCGACGAGCGCGACGCCGCGTGGATTCGGCGCTTCGTCCAAAACGGCGGCCGATTCGTGGCGATCGACGCGGAGTTCGCGGGGCGCGCCGACATCACGCCGGGCGTCGGCACGACGCTGCGCAACGGCGGCGGCGATGCGATCGCGCTCGCGCGCAGCTCGTATACTTCGGGCGTGCGGCGCGTCAGCGGCGCCATCGAATGGATATTCCCCTTCGCGACGCCGCGCGGGGTGCCACTCTTAGCGAATCGTCAAGGTATTGTCGCGCTCTCGTATCGCTTTGGTCGCGGCGAAGTGATCGCAATCACGGCGCCGGCGCTCTTCAGCAACGCGCGACTGCGTACGGCCGACAATCTGCGTTTCGGCTACAACGCGGTCGCGGGGGACGGGCCGACGGCGTTCGACGAGTACGCGCACGGCTATAGCGAGGCCCCGTCGGCATGGAGCGTGCTGCCGGCGCCCGTGCGGGCGGCGGCCTGGATCGGGCTAGCGATCGTCGTTCTCGCGTTGGTCGGCGCCAACGTGCCCTTCGCGCCACCGTACCTTCCTGGGCGCACGGACGAACGCGACTCGTCGGACTACATCGCGGCCGTGGGTGAGCTGTTGCGCCGCTCCCGCCTGCGCGCAGCCGACGACGATTGGGTCTGGCGAGCGGCGATGGACTTTCGGGCGCGAAAGGGACACGCGTGAACGGTTCCGTTGCAGACGTCGCCGGCCGCATCAGCGCCGGCATGGAGCGCGTATTGGTCGGCGCGGAACGCGTGACGCGCGGCCTCACCGTGGCGTTGCTCGCACGCGGGCACGTGCTGGTGGAAGGCGTTCCCGGCACGGGCAAGACCCTTGCGGTTCGTGCGCTCGCGCTGCTGCTGGGCGTGGATTTTCGACGCATCGCGTTTACGCCGGACCTCATGCCCTCCGACGTCGTCGGCACGACGGTCTTCAATCCGCAGACGGCGCAGTTCACCACGCGCACCGGGCCGATCTTCGCAAACGTCGTGCTCGCGGACGAAGTCAACCGGACGCCGCCAAAGACGCAGGCAGCGCTCCTCGAGGCGATGGAGGAAGGCCGCGTGACGATCGACGGCGTGGCCTATCCGCTGCCGCATCCTTTTCTGCTCTGCGCGACGCAGAATCCAATCGAATACGAGGGCACGTACCCGCTACCGGAAGCGCAACTCGACCGTTTTATGGTCAAGGTTTCGTCGGGGTATCCGCAGGAGGCGCAGGAACTCGACCTGCTCGCGCGCGCCGCGGCGGGTTTCGACGCGCGCAGGCTCGAGGAATCGCGCGTGGGACCCGTCACCAACGCCGCTGAAGTGCTCGAAGCACAAACCATTGT
>JAFAQW010000076.1 GCA_019245995.1 Vulcanimicrobiota bacterium
TGTCATGGCTGCTCGAGGCCGTCGCGCCGCTCAGCGCGTACGGCGAGCGTCAATTTTCCGAACTGTCGCCGTTTCCAGCGGGGAACGAGCTTGCCGCGCAAGCGCGCGCGCGACGAATCGCGTGGCTCGCCGCAACGGTCGATTCTAGCCGGCTCGACTCGGTGCGAAGCATTCTGCGCAGCGTGCCGGACGTCGCCGCCGCGGTAGCGGCAGCGGCGATCGGGGACGTTTTGGGCGACGCTGCTTTTCTGGAACTGCGGCGGTTTTGCGCGGCGTTGCGTCGCGCCGACGACGTGCTCGCCGGCGTGGAAGGCTTTGCGCCGTTTGCGAACGCCGGCGCCACGGCCGTCGGTGAGGTTCTCGGCGTCGCACAGCACGACGAAACGTCGTTCTATTTAGCCGACGCGTTCGACGAGCCGCTTCGAGCGGCGCGCGAGCGGCGTGCGCGGCTGCACGCAGAGTTCGAGGCGTTGCGCGGTCGCGCCGAGCGCGCGATTGCGGCTGCTCTGGGACGCGAGGAACTCGGCGAGGAGTTCATCGTCATGCGCGCCGACCTCCAGGGGAATCTTCCTCCGGGCGTTCGCGTGATCCGCGAGGCGCCGACGTACTTCTTATGCCGCATCGCCTACGACGAAGAGACGGTAACCGCACTGCAACGGCGCGACGATGCAGATCGCGCCGTCGCGGAAGCCGAGGAACGCGTGCGCGGGCGGCTTTCGTCGATCGTGCGGCAGCATGCCGCGGACTTGAATGCGGCGAGCGAGGCGTTGGGCGATCTCGACGTGCTGGTCGCAGCGGCGCGCTATGCCGCGCGCTATCGCTGCGCCGCGCCCGAAATCGCCACGCAGCCCGTTCTCGAGTTCGTCGAGGCGCGTTTCCTGCCGCTCGAAGAGGAGCTTTCCGCAGCCGGCCGCCCGTTCACGGCGCTCGACGTCGCCTTGAATGGGCCGGCGGTGCTGACGGGACCGAACATGGGCGGCAAGAGCGTCTGTTTGCGGACCTGCGGATTGATCGCCGTGTGCGCCGCGTATGGCTTGCCGGTCCCGGCGGCGCGATGCCGCGTCGGCCTTTTTGATGAGATCGCGTGGCTCGGACTCGGCCGTGACGAGCGCGTGGGTGGATTGCTCTCCTCGTTCGCGCGCGAGGTGTTGGCGCTTAAAGCCGTCTTCGAGCGCGGCGCGCCGCGCCTGCTGCTGCTGGGCGACGAGTTCGCCCGCACGACGACCCCGCATGAGGGCAAGGCGTTGCTGATCGCACTTCTCGAACGGCTGCGTGGCCGCGCCGCCTGCGCGTTGCTCGCCACGCACTTGGGCGGCGTCGCGGCCGCCGCGCGCGTCCGTCACTTCGCGGTTCACGGGCTGCGCGGCATACCGTCGCGACCGAGCGGCGAGCAAATCGAGGATGTCCTCGCGGCACTGGCGGCTTCCATGGACTATCGCGTCGGCGAGGTGAGCGGCGACGAAGCCGCCGCGGGCGACGCCGTCGCCTTGGCGCAGCTGCTGGGGATGGACGGCGACTTTATTGCCGCCGCATATCGGGCCTTGTCGCAATGAAGGCCGCGGCGCTGCTGCGAACGTAGCGGCCGATGGATCCGTTGATCATCACCTGCGCCCCGGTCGGCGCCGAGGTGCGCATCGATCAAACGCCTCACCTTCCCTACACGCCGAAGTTGCTCGGTGAGACGGCACGCGCCGTGCAGGACGCCGGCGGCTCGATGATTCACGTGCATTGCCGCAACGACGACGGCAGCAACACGCACGCCGTCGAACGTTTTCGCGCGGCGTACGAAGCGATTCGGGCGGCGAGCGACCTCATCGTTCAGTTCTCCACCGGAGGCGCGATCGGCATGACACCGGACGAACGCGCGGGCGTCCTGCAACTGCGCCCCGAAATGGCGACGCTCACGTGCGGCAGCGTGAACTTCGGCGACGACATCTTCCAGAACAGCTTTCCCATCATGCGCGCCATTCTCAAGAAGATGAACGACTACGGCGTGCGCCCGGAGTTGGAGATCTTCGATAAGGGGCACATCGCAAACGCGCGGCGGCTGGCCCGCGAGCGCCTGTTGTCGTTCCCGCAACACGTCGATTTGGTCCTAGGCGTTCCCGGCGGCCTCGAGGCGACCGTGCAGAACCTCTGCGACTTGGTGGACGACCTTCCCGGCGGATGCACGTGGTCCGTCGCCGGCATCGGGCGACAGCAGCTGCCCATGGCGATGGCGGCGATCGCGATGGGCGGGCACGTGCGCGTGGGTTTGGAGGATAATTTGTACTACAGCCGCGGCAAGCTCGCGCGCAACGAGGAGCTCGTCGCGCGCGTCGCGCGCATCGCTGCGGAGGCCGGACGCGCCGTCGCCACGCCGGAGAAGGCGCGCGACGTTCTCGGCTTGTCGCGCCAAACCGCGCCGGTCGCGTAGCGTCAGAAGGCCTTTTTCGGGCCTCTCGTAAGTAGCAGGGGTGTTCACGTACGTCCTGCGGCGGACACTTCAATCTATTCCGCTGCTGCTGGCGATCTCGGTGATCTTGTACGCGATTCTGTACAATATGCCGGGCGGACCGCTCGCGCCGTACCTTCAGAACCCGCACATCACTCCCGCCGACATCGCGCGGCTCAAGCACAATCTCGGGATGGATCAACCCGTTCCCATCCAGTATCTGAAATGGCTCGGCCACGTGCTCGTCGGCGATATGGGCTACTCGACAAGCAATTCGGAGCCGGTCTTTCAAGCGTTAATAGAGCGCTTCGGGGCAACGCTCGAGCTCATGGGAGCTTCGCTGATCATCGCGATCGCGATCGGCATCACGGCGGGCATCGTTTCGGCGGTCTTTCGATATTCGGTGCTCGACTATGCGATAACGACGTTCGCCTTCTTCGGACAGTCCATGCCGGTCTTTTGGTTCGCGCTGATGATGCAACTCGCGTTCGCCGTGCACGGCATCCCGTTGCCGTTCGGCTACCAGGTTCAACTCCCGTCGGCCGGGATCTCCAGCAGCGATACCTTCGACATCGGCGATCGGCTTTCGCACTTGATCCTGCCGGCGATCGTACTCTCGTTGCTGCAGATCGCGTTGTTCAGCCGCTTCATGCGCTCCTCGCTGTTGGAGGTGCTGGGAACGGACTACATGCGCACGGCGGCCGCCAAGGGTCTGGCGTTCCGCTCGATCCTGTTTCGGCACGGGCTCAAAAACGCGCTGATCCCCGTGGTGACGGTGATCGCGCTGTCGCTGCCGAGCCTCTTGGCAGGAGCGATCGTCACCGAAACGATCTTCGCGTGGCCCGGGATGGGCCGGCTCTTCATCAACGCGTTGTATCAAAGCGATCTCGCGCTGCTCATGGGATACCTGTTGCTGGTGGCGTTTCTCGTCGTCTTTTCCAACCTGTTTGCCGACGTGCTCTACGCGTGGCTCGATCCACGCGTGAAGTACGATTAGAGCGTAGCGATGGCAGCGCCTAGCGTCCCCATCTCAGCCGTCGTCGCCGACGACGAAATCGTACTCTCGAAGGTTACGTTTTGGACGCGCTTGCGCCGCCACAAGCTCGCGCTGGCCGGGATCATCGTGCTGGGGCTCATGGTTCTCGCGGCCGTTCTCGCCGGACAATTGGCGCCGTTCGATCCGAACGCGATCGACAACGTGCACTGGCAGGGGCAGCCGCTCCCGCCATGTTTTCAGGGGTCTGGCCAGTGCGGCGGCCATCCGCTGGGCACCGACGAGGTAGGGCGCGATCTGTTGTCGCGGCTGCTCTTCGGCGCGCGCATTTCGCTGACGGTTGGACTCTTCGCGGTGATCATGGAGGTGTTGATCGGCGCGACGCTCGGCGCGATCGCCGGTTACTACGGGAAGTGGGTCGACTACGCTTTGATGCGCCTGACCGACGTCTTTCTGTCGATTCCGCTGCTGCCGTTGCTGCTCGTGCTTACGGCGATCGTCGCGGCCAGTTCCTCGAAGGCGGCGTTGAGCTTCGGCGTCATCGTCGTCATCATCGGAGCTCTTTCGTGGCCGGCCGTCGCGCGTTTAGTGCGCGCCTCGTTTTTGAGCCTGCGGGAACGCGAGTTCGCCGAAGCGGCACGGGCGCTGGGCAACAACGACGGCCGCATCATCTTTCGCCACCTGTTGCCGAACGCGATCGCGCCGATCGTGGTGCAGGCGACGCTCGACGTGGCCAACGTCATCATCTTGGAGTCCACGCTTTCTTTTCTCGGCCTTGGCATTCAGCCGCCGACTGCATCCTGGGGAAACATGCTCGCGAACGCGCAGAGCAACCTCCAAACGGCCTGGTGGGCGGCGGTATTTCCCGGACTGTGCATTCTGATCACGGTGTTGGCCATCAACTACATCGGCGACGGCCTCCGCGACGCTCTGGATCCGAACGTGCGATAATACGTTAAGGAGTACGCCATGCAAAGCAAATCGCTCCTGGCTTTTTTACTGGCGTTGATGTCTGCGAGCACGATAAGCGCCTGCGGCGGTGGAAACGGCGCCGCAGCAAGTTTGGTGCCGCCCGACGGCCGCGCGGCGGCTCACGCCTCGTGGCAAGAGCGCCTTTTCGTGGAGAGTTTTAGCCAAATCACGGAATACACGCTGCGCGGACGGTTGGTGCGAACGATCGCAAGCGGGTTTACGAGCCAAGGAACGTCCACGGGCGGCCTTGCCTTCGACGGGGCCGGATACCTGTACGCAATCACGGGCGAATTCAGCATCGGCGTCTATGCGCCGTCCTCGAGAAACCTCGTACGCACCATCACCGATGGCGTCGGTTGGCCTTATGCACTCGCTACCGACGCGGCCGGCAATCTCTATGTGAGCAACGGCCAGAGCAACAGCGTCACGGTCTATCCCCCCGGGGCGAGCTCCCCGACCGTCACGATCACGCGAGGGATCGACGACCCAGCCTCCATTGCGATCGATTCTCGCGGCAATTTGTACGTCGCCAATCTCTTGGGAAACAGCGTCACCGTTTACGCGCCCGGTGGATCCTTGCTGCGAACGATTACGGATGCCGTGGACGGCCCGGAATCAGTCGCGCTGGACAAGAAGGACGATCTCTTCGTGGGAAACGCGAACTTCGGTCGCGGTACCGTCACCGTCTATGTCCCGCCGAACGATGCGCTCGTTCGAATCCTGCAGCAGGGCGTCTGGGCGCCCTGGTCCGTGACGGGCGACCCGCGACGGATCTACGTTTCGAATGCCAATCGGGGCACCGTTACGGAATACGGGCGCGACCACGGCAAGCTCGTTCGGAAACTTCGCGTGAACGGCGAGCCGGGCCCGATCGTGCTGGACGCCGTCAAAAATCTCTACGTGGCCTGCTACGTCGAACCGTCGGGACAGGTGCAAGTCTACGCACCGGGTGAGGCGGCGCCGAAGCTGACAATTACCGACGGGATTCTGCAGCCCCTGGCGGTGGCGTTGGGGCCGCCGTGAGTGAGGACGGCACTTTTCGCGTTCTCGTTGCTTGCGACGGCCTGTTCGTACGGTAATGCGCCGCCGATCGCGTTTCCACGTGCATCGCACCAAGGTTTCCGCGGCGCGTCCGGCCCGTTCGGCGCGCAAACGATTTACAGTTTCCAACTGAACGCAAAAACGAAGAGCGCGATTTTCCCCAGCAGCACGCTGTTTGCGGATACCGTCGGAAATTTGTACGGCGCAACGTCGGCGACGGCCGGCTTTCACGGCGGCGCCGGCACGATCTTTAGGCTCGCCGGACGCAGCGCACAACTGCTCGCACGATTCACCGGACGAGGTGGCGCGTATCCCAGCGGCGTCGTCGCGGACGCAGCGGGCGCCCTCTATGGGAGCACGCGGGAGGGCGGCGACGTTGATTGCCTGCCCACGTTGGGATGCGGCGCGGTATTCAAGCTAACGCTGTCGGGCTCGTCGTACGTCAAAGCGATACTCTATCGTTTCAAAGGCGGTTCCGATGGGATCGACCCAAGCCAGCTGGCGATCGACGCGCGCGGGACGCTCTACGGCGTGACGGCGGAGGGCGGCAACGGCAGCGGCTGCGGCGGATTCGGGTGCGGCACGGTGTTTCGCTTGGCACGCGGACGCACGCGCTACCGCGAGACGGTGCTCTATCGCTTTCGGGGCGGCTCGGATGGGAGCCGGCCGTTAGGGGGCGTCGTTCTCGACGCCCACGGAAATTTGTTCGGCGTCACGGCCAACGGCGGCGAGTGCGACCAGTCGGGCAGCGGCTGCGGAACGATATACGAACTGGCATCGACCGGCTCCAACTACGTTGAGAAAATTCTCTATCGGTTTGCCGGCACCGCCGACGGCGATGCCGCCTTCCCCACCTCGCTCACGTCCCCGACGCCCGACGGAACGCTCTACGGCACGAGCCTTTCCGGTGGAGACGATCGCTGCGCGGGAGGGTGCGGCACGGTTTTTCGATGGGCACCGTCGCGTGGCGGGGGCGGGGAAAGCGTTTTGTTACGATTCGCCCCCGCTCCGGGCAACGCACCGCGACAGCCGTCCGGGCTGCTGCTGCTCGCAAGCGCGCTGTACGGCACGACCGCCGTGGGCGGAGAAGAGACGAGCTATTTCTTCCCGCATGGTTTCGGGGCGATTTTTGCGGTGGATCTTGCGACGCAAACTCCGCGGACGATCTACGAGTTCGAAGGCCCCCCGGGCGGCGCCGCGCCGGCCGGGGGACTCACGCTCGGGATCGACCGGTCGCTGTACGGCGCGACGGCGAGCGGCGGCACCGGCGAGTGCATCGACTTCACCGGCTGCGGCACGGTGTATCGGCTTTCGGCGCCCCTACTTTAAGACGATCACCTGTGGCGTGCCCGTGGGGTTCGAATCCGTCATCGGATCCCACAGCATCCAAACCTTGCCATACGTCTCCGTCATCGCGGCGAGCATTTTCGCGGCCTGGTCCGGCGTCATGTCGGGCAGCGTGGCGTTCACCTTCGGAATCTCCGTCTTATGGTAGTGCCACAGCGCCTGCTCCGAAGCGGAGAACGACTTGTACGTTGCCGGAGAAACGATCGTCTCCACCTCGACGAGCCGCGCGTTCGGTGCGTCGCTATCAAAGATCAGGCACTCTGCGAACATGCCGCGGACCGGCTTGCACCAATGGTGCGCAATCTCCTTAGGGTGTGCGTCTCCGAAATGCTTCTCAGCATCGATGTGAAGCGTAAACCCTTGTGCCGGTGACGTCATGGCGGCAGCTGAAGCCGGTGCCGGATGCACTCGCGCCAGGAAAAACCCCAGTGCGAAAGCCGCGCCGATTGAAAC
>JAFAQW010000080.1 GCA_019245995.1 Vulcanimicrobiota bacterium
TCACGGTGCGGCCGGCTTGTCAGCGGTGGAGAGCCTGCGAAGAACGTATTCACGAATGTCGAGGCTCGCGTCTTCCATCGGAGCGTAGTAGCCGTAGTCGAACGCCCTCGACTTCATTCCGGCTTGCACGCTCTCGCAGATCGTCCAGTCCTGACGATTGACCAAATCCCAAAAATCCGCCGCGTCGCCGGCATCGAATCCGGGCTTCGCCATCTCGTCGGGGTGGAAGAGCAACGCGCATGAAACGGTCGTTTGGGCGGGCCCGCGCGGCACCAGCATAAACGCGGCAACGTGATCTGCCGCCAAGCTGAGCATGAAGTTTGGATAGATCAACTCGCCTTTGTGTCTCACGCGCTCGTCGTCGTCGAGCGTCGCAAACGGTGCGCGCGTGCTCGTTCCCGTAAAGGTGAACGTCCAGGCGCCGTCGCGATGCTCGATGCCGCGCTCCCAATCGAGCCGTCCGCCGCCATGATCCTTAAACGCCGGCACGACGCGGCACAACTCCGGATGCACGCCGGCGCAATGATAGCACTCGTTGTAATTTTCCAGAATCACCTTCCAGTTAGCGGCCACCTCGTAGCGGAGGGTCCGCGCCGTTTCCAGTTCGGCGAGCGGATAGCGCGCGAGCCGTTGCGGAATCGGACCCAACTGCGCCTCCAGGGTCTCGCTCGCGCAACGCGCTCCCTCGCGGTCGAGACGCAGGAACAAGAAGCCACCCCATTGCGCCACCTCAACGGGATGCAGGCGGCGCGCGCGTTCCGGCACGTCGCCCGGGTCGACGAACGGCGAGGCGATTAACCGGCCGTCGAGGGCGTAGGCCCAACCATGGTACGGACATCGAATGGCGCCGCGCACGTGTCCCTGACCGCAGAGCAGGCGGCTCCCGCGGTGCCGGCAGAAATTCAAATGCGCCGCCACGCCGTCGGACGTGCGAACGACGATGATGCTTTCCCCCGCTACCTCGACGACGCGATAGCCGCCCGCGTCCCGCAGATCGTCCAGGCGCCCCGCATACACCCACTCACGCCGAAAGATCGCCTCTTGCTCGGCAATGAAAAAATCGCCGTGCCAGTAGGCATCGCGCCGCAGGGAGGGCGCGAGCCGCCCGTCAGTCCCTTGCTTGCTCAAGTCGTTTGGCATTCATGGCGATTCCCCGAACCTTTCGCGGCCTATTTCCTCAAACGGCCATACAAAGCGCTGGCGAGGAGCGGACTTCGCCAAACGTCGTCGAACTTCTGCCCCGTAGTTCACGGTGAGCGGGGTGCTGACAATGGAAACGTTTGTACGGCCGAGCGTCGGCAGTGGCGCCACGACGCTCGACGCGGCGTGGTACACGTCGCCTCAGGTCTTTGCAGCGGAGCAAGAACGGATCTTTGCCTGCCGTTGGCTGTGCGCCGGCCGGGCCGAATCGCTCGCGCGCGCAGGCGACTTCTTTACGGTTGAATTAGGCGGAGAAAACCTTATCATCGCGCGCGATGCCGCGAACGCGATCCACGCGTTCTACAACGTTTGCCGGCATCGCGGTACGCGGCTGTGCGAACGCCCCGCGGGACGATTCTTAGGCTCGATTCAATGCCCGTATCACGGTTGGACGTACGGCTTGGACGGAGAGCTCAAAGTGGCGCGCAACATGGCGGAGGTTGCGGCGTTCGACCGCGCGGAGTATCCGCTCAAAGAGGCCGCCGTCGGTTTGTGGGAAGGCTTCATTTTCATCAATCACGACCGCGGCGCGAACTTCGAGCGCGACTTTGCGCCGCTCATCGGCCGGTTCGAGCGCTGGAATCTCGGGGCGCTGCGCACGGCGCGCACGATTTCGTACGACCTCGCATGCAACTGGAAGCTGATCTTTCTCAACTATTCCGAGTGCTATCATTGTCCGCTCGTGCACCCGCAGCTCGACAAGCTCTCACCCTCGGACAGCGGCCGCAACGACCTCTCGGAGGGACCATTCTTGGGCGGGTATTCGGAGTTGCGCGAAGCCGATACGAGCCTCACGATGACTGGGCGCACTCGCCGTGCCCCGGTGGGCGAAGTGGACGGCGCCGATTTGCAGCGCGTCTACTACTATACGATCTTCCCATCGTTGCTCTTGAGCCTGCACCCGGACTACGCGATGGTGCACTATCTAAAACCCGTTGCGCCGGGACGCACCGAAGTGCTTTGCGCGTGGCTGTTCGATCCCACGACGATCGCTCGACCGGATTTCGATCCCTCCGACGCGGTTGACTTTTGGGATCTGACGAACCGTCAGGACTGGCACGTCAACGAGCTGACGCAACTGGGACTGAGCTCTCGCGCGTATTCGCCCGGTCCGTACTCCAACGCCGAGGGACTCTTGGGCGCATTCGACCGGTACTATCGCAGCGTCATGGGAGCCTAACGACGCTGCCGTTGCTGCTTGCGACCGGCATCGCGACCGCATCGCTGCACGGCTTCGCATGGCGCAACATCGGCCCCGCGAACGCGGGCGGCCGCGTTTCCGGAGTAGCCGGCACGGACGCGGACCCGGGATTGTACTACTTCGGCGCCGCGGGCGGCGGCGTATGGAAGACGACCAACGGCGGTCTGACGTGGCGCAACGCATGGCCCCACGATGCTGTCGGCGCGATCGGCGCGATCGCGATCGACCCTCACGATGCCAACACGGTGTGGGTCGGCACGGGGGAGCCGAATCTGCGCAACGACGTTTCGTACGGTGACGGGATCTGGTTGACGCGCGACGGCGGAAAGCATTGGCGGAACGTCGGCTTGCGCGAGACCTGGGCGATCGCGACCATTGCAATCGATCCGCGCGACTCGAAGCGCGTCTGGGTAGCGGCCGTCGGGAATCCCTACCGAGACAGCATGGCGCGCGGCGTCTATCGCACCGTTGACGGCGGCCGCACGTGGCAGCACACGCTCTACATCGGTCCTTCGAGTGGTGCGTCCGACCTCGCTGTGGATGGCGCGACGGGCGACGTCGTCTTCGCCGGCATGTGGCAGTTCCGCCGAAAGCCCTGGAATTTCGACAGCGGCGGACCCATGGACGGCGTCTTCAAATCGACCGACGGCGGCGTCCATTGGCGGCGCCTGCGCGGCAACGGTCTGCCTGGGGGCGACATGGGCCGCATCGGTCTGGCGGTCGCGGGATCCCGCGTTTACGCGGTGATTCAATCGAAGCACGGCGTTCTGTGGCGCTCCGACGACTCCGGATTGCATTGGCGACTGATGACGCGCGATACGCTCGTCAATCAGCGTCCCTTTTACATGAGCCGCCTCTCGGTGGATCCCGCGGATCGCAATCGCGTCTTCTTCTCCTCGGAAGACCTGATCGAGACGCGGGACGGCGGTACGACTTTTCGAGACGTCACGGGCGCCCTGCATCAGGATCATCACGGCATGTGGATCTCCCGCGACGGAAAGCGCATCATCGAAGCGGACGACGGCGGTGCCCCCATTTCGGTTGACGGCGGCGAGATTTGGGACTGGCGATACAACGTCGTCATCGCCAACGTCTATCGCATCGGGTACGACGAGCAAAACCCATATCGCGTCTGCGGCGGCGTGCAGGACAACGACTCGTTCTGCGGCCCGTCGGATTCACTGAGTCCCCTCGGCATCCAGAACTCGGACTGGCGCGACGTGGGAAACGACGGGGACGGCTCGTGGGTCTGGCCCGAGCCGGGCAATCCGTCGGCAATTTGGAACGTCGGCGTGAACGAGCTGAACGGCCAACTCGGCATCTTCGATCTCCATTCTCGGCAAAACTACGACATCACGCCCGACGTCACCGACACGAACGGCCGCGCCTTGGCTGGACT
>JAFAQW010000178.1 GCA_019245995.1 Vulcanimicrobiota bacterium
AGGAGTCGGCGGGCTCAGTGCTTTCGGCGCCGCGAATGTCGATGCCGGCAGCGACGGCGGAAACCGATAATCGCCCCAAACGATGACTTCGCGCGCCGGCTTTCCCTTGACGCGTGCGCGCGCCGTCGCGGCGACTGGCATCCAGTACCTTCCGAAAGGAGCGAACTGCACCGTGCCGCTGCCCTCAATCTGGAGCGCGCCGCTGCGAAAGTGCACGGCCCGCGGCAAGAAGCGTACGCCGTCGATCGTCAGCCGGTCCACCCACGAAGGACTGGTCCGGACGAGGGGCGTCGCCTCGTAGACGTAGTCCAAATGACGGCCGTCTCGGGCCGTCCCGAGAAAGAGCAGCTGGTACGACTCCTGCTGCGGCGCAAAACGCGTGACGGCGTAGCGGTCGGCGCGATTGGAGAAGCGCACGATCTTACGGCGCAGCGCCACGCCGTCGATCGAAACCGTTTCGTCGCGAACCGACATTCCGCTGCGGTAAATGCGGTGACTCTGCTCGAGGTTGTTGGCGCCCACTTGCGAGACGGTGTACGAGTAGACGACGGCCTTGGGTACGGGCAGCCGCGAAAGCGCGAGGGCGTAGCGTTGCAAGACGACTTGCGAGTCGAGTTGCCGCGGCGCGGCGCCGAGCAGCGACAGCACCAGCAACGCCACGGCCGTTCGTTTCACGTAAAGATCGCTTGGCGAATCGCGGCCACCGCACCGTCGGCGCCCGCGGCATTGTTACCACCGCCCTGGCCCTGCCCCGCCTGACCCCCGCCCCGTCCGCCGATCATCGGCGCGGCGAGCTTCACGAGGTTACCGGCGTGCACGCCCGCTTTTACGAGGTCGTCGCTGGCGGTCACGAGCAGGCTCACGCTGCCGTTGTCCACGCCCGCCAAGGCGACAACCCCGCTATTGAGACGGCTGCGAATCGCGTTGGCCAACCGGCGCAATGCCTCCGCGTCGGCCTCGGCAACGACTGCTCCGACAAACGCACGGCCGCCGCGCCGTTCGGCGCGGGATACGTAGTCCGTTGCTTCCATCGCGGCGAACTTTGCGCGCAGCTGACCTAGCTCCGTTTGCAGATCCTTGACGTCGCGCTGCATCTTTTCAACGCGATCGCTCAACTCGTCGGGAGAAGTCGCGAGCGCCGTGGAGAGCCTCCCAACCAACTCGCTCTGGCGCGTGAGATATTCTTCGGCCGCATCGGAAACGGACGATTCGATGCGTCGGATGCCGCTGCCGATGGACGACTCCGAGAGAATCACGAACATGCCGAGCTCGCCGGTCGAGTGGGAGTGGGTTCCACCGCAAAACTCGAGAGATGGTCCCGCTTGCACCACGCGGATGGTGTCCCCGTACTTTTCGCCCGGCATCCAGATCGCGCCGGTCTGCTTGGCCTCTTCCAAAGGCAGCACCCGCGTGACCAGGTGCGAGTCGTCGCGAATCATTTCATTGACCCGCCGCGCGACGTCACGCTTCTGCTGGCCCGTCAGTGCGCCCCCGGGCCAGCGAAAGTCGAATCGCATGCGATCGATGCCCACCCAGGAGCCGGCTTGCGTGACGGCATCGCCGAGCACGTCTTTGAGTGCGCGCTGCAGCAAATGGGCCGACGTATGATGACGGCGGATCTCGCGCCGCCAGTGGTCGGAGACGCGCGTCACGACGCGGTCACCCGTTTTAAATTCACCTTCCAGCACGGCGCCGTAGTGCGCGATCGCTTCGCCGACGTACTGCGCATCGCGCACTTCGAAACGAGCGCCCTGCGCGAGCAGCTCCCCCCGATCGCCGATTTGCCCGCCGCGCTCCGCATAGAACGACGTGCGATCCAAGATAATGGCGCCTTCGTCACCCGCGCGCAGGGACGCGACGGGTTGTCGATTCTTGAGCATGGCGAGGACCTGTCCGACCGATTCCAGACCGTCGTCGTAGCCCGTGAACTGCGTGCGCGCCGCCGGGAGCTCCGTCACTGCCACCGTTTCGCGTTTAGCGGCCGCATCTCGGCGGGCGCGTTCCCGTTGCTCTTCCATGAAACGGTCGAAGCCGATGGTATCCACCACCAGGCCCCGCTCCGCGGCGATTTCGCGCGTGAGCTCGAGCGGAAAGCCGTACGTGTCGTGCAAAACGAAGGCCTCCTCTCCACCGATCGTTCGTGCGCCCTGGGCGAGGCTTTCGTCAATGACGCGATCCACCATCGCCATCCCACGCTCCAGCGTTCGGTCGAAGGTTGCTTCTTCGAGCCGCAACGCGGCAACGATGCGCGGCATGCTGTCGCGCAGCTCCGGATAACCAAATTCCAGCGATGCGACGACCGCCGGAACCAATTCGGCGAGAAATCCGTCGGGATAGCCCAACAGTCTTCCGTTGCGAATCGCGCGGCGAATCAAGAAGCGCAGAACGAAGCCACGGTCCGTATTGGACGGATAGACGCCGTCGCCGATCAAGAACGTGGCGGCACGGGCGTGATCCGCGATG
>JAFAQW010000291.1 GCA_019245995.1 Vulcanimicrobiota bacterium
CCCCCGAGCGACTTGACCATCTGCGGATTGTGCACCACGTGCCCGAGCGTCGTAACGTCGCCGCGCGAGGCGATGGCCTCCTCGGCCTTTTTCACCGTGATGGCAACGCCGAAGCAGAAGCCTTGCACCGACGCCTTACGTATCTCCACCGGTCCCCCTCGCGAGCGCGCTGATTGCGTTCATGATCTCGGCGGTGAACTTCGCCAAGTCGTCGCGGGTTGCTTTCCGCCCGGCGCTCGGCGCAACCGGCCGCCCAAATGCCACGGTAATCTTGCCTAGTCGCAGCGCGCGGTCCGTTCCGCGGATTGCGACCGGCACGACCGGGGCCTGCGCGAGCGATGCCAGCAGCGCCACGCCGATCTGCGGCACGACGGTTCCCGTCCGGTTGCGGGTGCCTTCGGGAAAGATTCCGACCGCGCCGCCGGCCTGCAGCACGTTGAGCGAACGCCTGATCGCGGCCGTCGCGCTGCCGTGCCGGTCCACGGCGTAGGCTCCTAAGGCTTTTATCGTAGACCCAAGGACCGGGATCGCGAAGAGTTCTTTCTTCGCCATGTAGCTGATGCGGCGCGGACATAGGCACCCCATCACCGGCGGATCGAGATACGACACGTGATTGCACGCGACGATCAACGGGCCGGTGCCCGGCACGTTTTCCGTTCCCGTCGCGGCCGCTCGCCACAGCACCCTCGCCATCGTCACGACGCACAGCTTGGAGAAATCGTAGAACCAGGGGATCATCGGGCGTTGGCCACGATGGCGCAGATTTTGTCCACCACTTCGTCCGCGTTGATGTCGCTAGAATCGATGACGTGCGCATCGGCAGCGGGCGCCAGCGGCGACACCGCGCGCGTTGCGTCGAGACGGTCGCGTTCTTCGATTTCTTGCGCCAGACGATGGGAGTCGACGTTCACGCCGGCCCGCTCCAACTGCAGGCGACGCCGATAAATGCGCGCGCCGGTGGACGCGGTGAGATAGATCTTCACCTGCGCGTTGGGCAACACGACGGTACCGATGTCGCGCCCGGCCATGACGACCGGCCATCGCGACGCGATCGCCTGCTGGGAGACGACCATTGCCGCCCGGACCCCGGGGTTGGCCGACACGGCCGACACGATCGCGGTGACGTCGTTCGCCTGCAGGTCGCGTTCGCCGAGCTCTTGCCCGCCGCCGAAGACGCGGAATCCCAGCGGGGCAGATTGGTCGAGCTCTACGGTGACGGGCTGCTGGTCCAGCATCCTCACCAACGCAGAATCGTTATCCACGTCGGTCCCCGTGCGCAGCGCCAAGTACGCCACCGCGCGATACATCGCGCCCGTGTCGAGATTGAGTATGCCGAGCCGACGCGCCGTCGCGCGCGCCACCGTCGTCTTGCCCGACGCCGCCGGTCCATCGATGGCGACCTGCAGCGGAAGGTCGCGATTCAACGCCTTGACCTGTCGATCAACTCGATGCGGTTGCCAAAGGGATCGTGGACGTAGCAGTGCGCCGATCCGTCAATCGCCGAATCGTCGGCGATTGTATCGACGCCGTGCGCCTTCAGCCTCTCGATGACGCCGCGATAGTCCGAACAGCGCAGCGCCGGATGGGCCTTTCTGGCCGGCTTGAAATCGTTGTCCACGCCGAGGTGCAGCTGCACGTTGCCGCTGCCAAACCATACGCCTCCGCGCGATCCGAGCTCCGGTGGCTTGGGAAGCTCTTCGAAGCCGAGGATACCCGCGTAAAATTGGCGTGCAGCGTCCTCTTGACCGCGGGGCATCGCCAGCCCAACGTGATCGATCGCTGTAAAGGGCGGTCCGTTGCACGGTTCCTTCGGCATGGCGTCGCCGCTCTTCACGCGAAGCGCCATCAAACCTCCGTGGCAAAGACTCGATCGGTTTACTTCTGTGCGGCCTGCGGCTTTGAATCGCCGCGGTGGCTCGGGCGCTGTCCGCAGTGCGAAGCGTGGAACTCTTTCGACGAGCGGCCTTTTAGCGTGCCGGCTCGCCCGGCGCGGGTCGAACGGTCAGCGATCGCACCGGCGCAGCCGATGTCGCTTCGTGAGATCGGGTCGAGCGGCATGGATCGCTTGCCCACGGGCATGCCGGAGTTCGACGCCGTACTCGGCGGAGGAATCGTTCGGGGAAGCCTGACGCTGATCGGCGGGCCGCCGGGCGCGGGCAAATCCACGCTGGTCCTGCAGATCGCGACGCGCGTTGCGGCGCACGGCGACGTGGTTTACGTTTGCGGTGAAGAGTCGCCCGCACAGGTGCGGATGCGAGCCGAACGCATCGGCGCAATGCCCGCCGACGGCATACGCATCTACCCCGAAACCAACTTGCGATCGGTCATCGACGAT
>JAFAQW010000296.1 GCA_019245995.1 Vulcanimicrobiota bacterium
GGAACGCCCCGTGCCGCAGCTCGGCGAAGGGGAGATTCTCGTGCGAACGATGGCCAGCGGCATCTGCAGCGGCGACATCATGCCGTGGTACATCCGGCGGAAGGCGCCGCTGGTGCTCGGCCACGAGCCGGCGGGTATCGTTGCGCAGACGCGCGACGGCCGTTTCGCCGTGGGCGACCGCGTCTTCGTGCATCATCACGCGCCTTGCTTTGAGTGCCGCGCGTGCAAGCGCGGCGATTACGTGCAGTGTGCCACCTGGCGAAGCAGCAGCATCGAGCCCGGCGCAATGGCCGAGTACTTTCGCGTTTCGCATATCAACCAGCGGGACACCCTCGCGCTGCCGGCGGCGATCGCGTTCGCCGACGCCGCGCTGACCGAACCGTTGGCCTGTGTCGTGAAGTCGCTGCGCCGCAGTGGATTACGCGGCGGCGACCGCTGCTACGTGATCGGCCTCGGCGTGATGGGGTTGATGCACGCGTTGGTCGCTCGGCATCTCAGCGCGTCGGTATTCGCCGGCGACCTCTTGGAGACGAGGCGAGCGTTCGCGCAGCGGATCGGCGTAACGAGTTTTCATCCGGACGAACGAAAGAAAGTCTTACCCGACGGTGCCGACGTCGTGATTTGCGGCCCGGGAACGGAGGCGGCGATGCAGCACGCGTTCGAGTCGGTCGCGTCCGGCGGGACCGTCGTGATGTTCACGCCGTTTGCGCCGGGAGCGCGCCTCATGCCGGCGCCCGAGCGGTTTTACTTCGGCGATCTTCGGCTTGTCGCGAGTTATTCGTGCGGCCCGGACGACACCCGCGCCGCGCTCGACTTGATCGCCGAAAACGTCGTCGACGCCGCGAAGGTCGGAGCGGAGTTTTTCGCGCTCGACGAGCTGCCGTACGCCTATCGCGCACTCGCGGAATCGCGTATCATCAAGCCGATCGTCGTCTTTCCGGAAAAGTAAGCCCAACGCGAGCGGAAGTCAACAGATGTAGACTCCGCTGGGCGAAGGAAAACGATCGAACGGCTGTGACCAGCTGCCGCCGTCGTCGCTTGACACGTACAAGCAGCCGGATGCATCAATAGCGGCAATGGTTGAGTCGCGCGCTGCGATACAGTCGGTGTCCACCGTGCCGTCGGTCCACTTCGGCATCCCGCCGCCCAACGGGCTCAGCGGACCGTCGCTATCCATCGGTCGACGGTAGACGGCGCCCTGCGGCGCGAACGGGCCGTTGGACGCCGCAACGAAGATGTCGTTCCTCCCAAACGCAACGGCGGAGCAATACGGTTCGTGGAGTCCTCGCCGTTCGACGGTCCACGTGTGCCCGGCATCCGAGCTGACGCAAAGGCCGACCGCCGCGGCGGCGATCGCGGCGGCGGGACGCGTCGGATGCGCGCAAACCTGATGCACGTCCGCGGCGATGTCGATCGTCGGCTCCCACGTCGCGCCGCCGTCCGTCGAGCGGGGAATCCCGCCGACGTGGACGTTCGCCAATAGTACGGCGCCATCGCACGTTGCAGCGATCGAACGAATTCCTAGCGGAGGCCCTACGTACTTGCCGTCGACGAGCATCCCGCCGGCGTACCACTTGTCCCGTCCGGCGACGGCGTCAAAACCGCGCAGCTTTTCCGGCGTGCCGTCGGGACTGATGCGTAAGATCTGCGCGTCGTCAGTTCCGACAAACGCGACGTTTCCGATCGATACGCAGCAGTAAAGATCGAGGTCGCTGTGCGCGATCGAAAACCATTGCCCGTCGGGGGACCGGCGTTTGAGCGAATGGCCGCCCACGATTCCGAGCACGCCTCCGCGCCCGTCCGCGACGAGGCTGCGAACGGAATGACCGGCAAGTTCTTGACGGATCGCGTCGTCCGTCAGGGAGAATACGCCGTCGCTCCACGTCGCCACCAGAAAGGAAGGCAAGGCGACGATCACGGCCCCAGGGCGACCTAGCGGTAAACCCTAGTTCGGCAGCGTGTTCGGGATCGTCGTGAAGCCGCCGAAGCTCCCGTGGGAGCCGTAGCCGCCGGAGTACGTTCCCTCGTCCGCGGCATCGGGATACGAGCGCTGATCGATGACGGGATAGCCGTCGCTGATCGTGGAGTCCGACACGAAGATCCTCGTCGAGCTCGCGTCGAGCCGGAAGGTGCCGGCGCAGTAGTTCGCGTTGAGGTTGTGCTCGGTGTACTTCGGACCGTAGGGCTTAGAGTAGATCCGCATGCGCCCTTCGTAACCGCCGGCGCAAAGGTCGGGATTGTCCACGACGATCAGATCGTCGGTCTTCGGATCGACACCTACGCCCGCGATATAGCCCTCTTCCGGCTGAAGGTTGAGCTTCGTGCAAGCATGTCTGCCTCTGCGAAACTCGACGACGCCCATGAAGCTGCCGGGTCCGTAGCCGTTGACGAAGACGTCGCCTTCGTCGTTGGCGGCAATCGCCACGGCGCTGTTGACGTACTGGCACGTCAGTTCGGTGGGCTTGGACGCGCCGGCGCGATAGACGGCGACGTTGTTCAGATTGAGCACGTAGAGCGTCTCGCGCTTATCGATTGCGATGTCGATGGGATTGCCGTAGGGATCCGGCAATGCTGCCGATTTCTTGGTCCTGACGTTGTAGGCAACGACTTCCGCCGGCGAGTTGTTGGCGATCGCGATCGTCGCGCCGTCGCCGACCATTCCATAGGCGCTATGGAGTCCAAGGGAAGCGGTGAACGGCATCGGCGTCGTGCTGCTGCCGCCCGTGTGAACTTGCCAGTATTCGAGCTCGCCGCCTTGTAAATCGAGCGTAATCAGCGCCGGCTTCTTTAGGTGCGATCCCGCCGGGCTGGGCGCGGTGACGAGGAGGCTGGATTGCGCCGTGCCTCCCGGCATCGCGTTTCCGCCACATCCGGTCGCAATCGCGAGACCGAGCGCAAAAAGCAATGGACGCAAACGGTCGT
>JAFAQW010000295.1 GCA_019245995.1 Vulcanimicrobiota bacterium
GCTCGCGATGGGCGCCGACGACGCCGTCGTCTTGAGCGATCCCGCGCTCGCCGGCAGCGACGTGTGGGCGACAGCCTACGCGATGTCGCGCGCGTTGCGGCGGCTCGAGTTCGATCTCTTGATCGTCGGAGGCCTGACCGACGACAGCAGCACGGGCGTCGTCCCGGCGGCGCTGGCCGAGCACTTGGGACTGCCCTGCATCACGAGCGCGCGCAAGATCGACGTTGCCGATTCGACGCTGACGATCGAACGCGAAACCGACGTCGGCTATCAGAGCGTGCGTGCGCCGCTGCCGTCGCTTGTCACGACGGCGCTGACGTTCGGCGAGCCGCGCTACGCGTCGCTCAAGGGCATCATGGGCGCGAAGAAAAAGACGATCGCGCCGCTGACGCTCGCCGATCTGGCGCTCGACGCGCCCGTCGGCAGCGACGGCTCGAAGACGGAGATTCAGAGCTTCGCGCCGCCGGCCGCGCGCGGCAAGGGTACCGTCGTCGAAGCGCCCGACCCGGCCGCCGGCGCAACGGCGATCCTCGACTTCTTGCGCGGGCGGAAGTTCGTCTGATGAAAAACGTCATCGTCTACGCGGAGCAGCGCCAGGGCGTGACGCGCAAAGTCACGTTCGAGCTCGCGACCCAAGCCCGTCAACTCGCCGATTCCCTCGGCGGCAAGGCGTATGCCGTCGTGCTCGGCGGCGGCGCGCAGCAGATCGCGCAGCAGCTGTCGGCGTATCCGCTCGACACGATCTACGTCGCCGAAGCGCCCGACGCCGACGCGTTTCTGCTCGACCCCGTCGTGGAGTATCTGCACGCGGCCGCGTCGCGCGTGGGCCCGTCGCTGATCCTCCTGGCGAACACGCTGTCGGGTCGCGACATCGCCGGGCGCCTGATGGTAAAGCTGCAGGCCGGCATCGTCGCCGACGTCGTGGACTTCGAGATCGCGGGCGAATCGGTCGTGTGCGTCTCGCCGAAGCTCGGGGGCGCCATCACGACGAAATGCGCGATCCGCCCGGCCGACTTCGGCATCGCGACCGTGCGGCCCAACGCGTTCCGCGCGGCGCCCGGCGGCGCCGGCGCGCCGATCGAGGAGCTCGCGGCGCCGCAGCGCGCGTATGCCGCGGCGATCGAGCGCGACGTCGAGGAAGGCACCGGCGAGCTCGCGCTGGAGGAGGCGCCGGTGGTGGTGGCAGGCGGGCGTGGGCTCGGCGGACCGGAACCGTTCGAGACGCTGTTGAAGCCATTGGCTCGTGCACTGGGTGGTGCGGTCGGCGCCTCGCGCGCGGCGGCCGACGCCGGTTGGGTACCGTACAGCCTGCAGATCGGACAGACGGGTAAGACCGTCACGCCGACCCTGTACATCGCGGTCGGAATCTCGGGCGCCATTCAACACAAAGTCGGCATGCGCTCTTCGGGGACGATCGTCGCCATCAATAAGGATGGCGCGGCGCCGATTGGAGAGTTCTCCGACCTGCTAGTGGTGGGCGATGCCTTTCGAATCGTCCCCGAACTAACGAACCTTATCGAAAAAGCTAAAGGAAACACGACTTGAAACGATTCGGACTCATTGCCTTGCTCGCGGTCGGCTGCGCGATCGGTGCCGCGACGGCCACGCCGTCGGCGGCACCGCTCTTCGGCGGCAAAAAGGCCTCGCCCACGCCCTCACCCGTGCCGACCGCTCTCCCAACCGCGAGTCCGGAGCCGCCGAGCGTCGCGATCCCGCGCCTGGTCGCGAGGCTCAAAGCCAACCCGAGCGATCAAATCGCGATGGCGCAGCTCGCCGCGGAATACTTGCAAGTGAGCCGACCCGACATCACGCTGCAGTACACGCAGCACCTGCTGCAGATGGGCGATAAGACGGCGCAGGTCTACTACTACGACGGCTTCGCGCAGGAGCAGCTCGGCAACGCCGCCGCCGCGACCTACGACCTGGAGCAAGCCTCGAACCTCGATCCCACGAACCTCGGCGTGCTCGCGCAGCTCGCCGACGTGTACATCCGCGAGAACCGCTTCAACGACGCGGAACGCATCGCCAAGCGCGCCGTGACGTTCAACAAGAACGAGCCGGGCGCGTTGATGACGCTGGGCAGCGTCTATGCGTCGGAGCAGCATTTCGACGACGCGCGCGCGCAGTTCGAGGCGGCGTTCGCGCTCAACAAAAAAGACATCGCGCCGGTCTTCCAAATCGCGACGACCTACGCGCAGCAAGACAACATTCCGTTGGCGCTGCAGACCGTTGACCGCGCGCTGGCGGTCGATCCTCGCAACATCCAGGCGCTGGTCTTCAAGGCCGACCTCTACGCGCGCCAGCACGACGACGTGCGCGCGAGCCAGGCCTACGACGACGCCGTCGTCGCCGCGCCGACCGACGACGAGAAGGTCGCGATCCTGATCCGTAAGGCCGGCTACTTCATTCAAGAGAAGAAGGACGCGCAAGGCACGGCGATCTTCCAGCAGATGATCGCGCAGTTTCCGAAAGTGCCGGCGGCGTTCGTCGCGTACGGCAACTACTTCGCCTCGCAGCGTCAATACGGGCAGGCCGTCGCGCAGTGGCGCGCGGCGCTGGCGCTGGACCCGAACAGCTCCGGGGCGCTGCTCGGCATGGGGCAAGTCTCCATGGCGACGGGCCGGCCCTCCGACAGCGTGAGTTATCTGAAGCACTACACGCAGGTCTCGCCGGACGCGCAAGGCTTCGCGCTGCTCGGCCAGGCGTATTCGCGCGTGCACGACTACTCCGGAGCCCGCGACGCGTGCGGCAAGAGCTTCGAGATTCAGCGTAACCCGATCACGCTGGGCTGCGTCGCGGGCGCGGACTTCGAGCTGCGCAATTACAGGGAGGCGGCGCAGATCTTCGACGCGCTCGACCGGGCCGCGAAGGGTTTCCTCGATCAGAATCCGCCGCTGCTCTATATCGCGGCGCGGTCGTACGCCGGTTCCAATCAGTGCACGAAGGCGGTCGCCGCGTACAAGCGGCTCTTGCCGATGATGAAGAAGGGCACGTCTGATTACGACAAGGTGCGCAAGTCCGCCACGGACACGTGCCACTCGTCCGCTAAGCACTCCGGCTGAAGTTCGTCACCGATCCGCTTTACGCGGAACATCTGCGCGGCGTTAATCATCCCGAACGGCCCGAACGCGTCGAGGCCGTCGCCGCGCGTCTGCGCGACGCCGGCGTCCTGCGCGACGAGATCGCGGCGCGCGACGCGACCGACGAGGAGATCGAGCGCGTGCACTCGCGCCGCTATCGCGCGCTCGTCGAGCGCGAAGTAGCAGAAGCTGCTGCCGGAAGCGCGCGCTATCTGTCGACGGGCGACGCGGTGATCGATGCGTCGTCGTTACGCGCCGCACGGCGCGCCGCCGGCGGCGCGATCGTCGCGGCGCAAACGGCGCTCGCGCAGCGCGAAACGCTCTTCGCGCTCGTGCGCCCGCCGGGACACCACGCGGAACCCGACCGCGGCATGGGTTTTTGCCTCTACAACAACGTCGCCATCGCCGCCCGCACCCTCCCCCACAAAATTCTAATCCTCGACTTCGACTACCACCACGGCAACGGCACGGAGGCGGTGGCGGGCGACGGAATCTCCTATGTCTCTACGCACGCGTATCCGGCGTATCCGGGGACGGGCACAAAAAGCTATCGCCGCGGCGAGGACTACGTGATCAACGTGCCGCTGCCGGTGGAAGGCGTGGCGACGGAAAGCTTCGTCGCGGTGTGGGAGGCGTTGGTGCCGGCGGTCGCGGAGGCGGTGCGCCCCGACCTGATTCTCGTCAGCGCGGGCTTCGACTACGTCGCGGGCGACCGCGTGGGCGACCTCGGCGTGGGCGTCGAGGCGGCCGCTCCGATCGCCGCGGCGATCCGCACGGCGGCGCTCAAACACTGCGGCGGCGCGCTCGCGTACGTGCTCGAGGGCGGCTACGAGCTCGATGCGATCGTCTCGTCGATTGGCGCGATTGCTCGGCTGAGCGACGCAACGGAGGCCGCGCCGCCCACCACCACGTGCGACGCGCTGGCGCCGGCCATTCGCGCGCGGCTCGACGAGGCGCGCACCGTTCTTCCAGGAGCGTAAGCCGCGCGCCCCAAAGAGGCTTCGTGAGAGCCGAAAAAATCAGCGGCCCTCACTTGAAAATAGAAGATAGATAGGAGCTATCCAATGATGCTGAGATCGCTTCGGCGTCTCGGTTTCGTGTCGGCGCTGCTCGCGCTTTTCGCTAGCCAGGGAACATGGGTTCTGGCCAGCGTCACGGGCGGCCTGACCGGTACCGTAGTCGATGCCGAAACCTCGGCTCCCATTGCGGGAGCCCAAGTGACCGCCGCGAGTCCGTCGCAAACCGCGACCGTGACGACCGACGCAGCGGGGCACTTTTCATTTCTCGCCCTCGGTCCCGACACGTACACCGTGAGCGTCAACAAGGGCGGATATCAACCCACGAGCGTTCCGGGCCAGACCGTCTTCGCCGACACGGTTCAGTCGCTGACGGTCCGCATGCCCAAGGCGCTCAGAACGATCGCGCACGTCACGTCGGCGGCCGGCGGCGCGCTCGTGAAGTCCGGCACGACCGCCGACGTCTATTCGATTAACGCCTCCACTCAGGCCGCGACGGCGGCGCTCGGCGGCGGCGGTATGTTGAACCAGGCGTATTCCGCCATCGCGACCGTCCCCGGCGCCTACGTCGTTCCGAACCAATCCGGCTACTACGCCACGGTGCACATCCGCGGCGGCGATTTCGACCAGGTCGGATACGAGTTCGACGGCGTGCCGGTCAACCGGTCCTTCGACAATTACCCCTCGGGCGCGGCGTCGTCGCTGGGCAACGCCGAAGTGCAGGTGTACACCGGCGCGAACCCCGCGACGTCGGAAGGGCAAGGCCTTTCCGGTTACATCAACCAGGTCATTCGCACGGGCACCTTCCCGATGTTCGCCGACGCGCAACTCGGCGTCGGCACGCCGACGTACTACCATCGCGCGATGGTCGAAGCGGGCGGCGCGAGCCCCGACCGAATGTTCTCGTATTACTTCGGCATCGCGGGTTACAATCAGGGCTTCCGGTACATCGATCAAAACAACGGCGCGTCCTACGATAACCTCTACGGGCCGCCGCTCGCACCGCTGGGCAACCCGCAGTACGTCCAGGGCGGTTACTTTATCGGGCCGTTCAACTGGATGAACTTCGCGCAGATCGCTGCGCGCGACGTCGTCGCCAACGTGCACATCGGCATCGCCCACCACAACGACGCCGGCCGCGACGACGTGCAGCTGCTGTGGGATAGCTCGATGCTGAATAATTCCTTCTACAGCGCGAACAACGACGTCGCGTCGCCGCAGTGCTCCCCGAGCTTGACCGGCGCGCAGTGCTGGGGCAAGATCAATCCGCTCGTCGGCTTGGGCGGTCTTCCTCCGGGCTCCGGAACGCCGTGGATCGACGGACTGCAATGGAACTGTCAGTCCGACGTCGGCCACACGTTCAACACGACGCAGCTGATCGCGATCGGGCCGCAATGCACGTCGCCGTACTACTATCCGTTCAGCCCGTCGCATCGCCCGTTCTCGAACTTTGCCACGGGATCGTCGTTCTCGTTCCTTCCGAACGATCTGCGCGATACGTCGCAAAACCAGCAAGAGATCGTCAAGCTGCAGTACACGAAGAATTTCGGATCCACCGCGTTCTTCCGGATCTACGGCTACACGTACTACAGCACGTGGGATCTCGTCGGCCCGCAGTGCGCCGCGTTCTTCTATGCGTGCCCGACGGCGGCCGATTACGAGCTCAGCTCGCATACGCGTGGCGTGAGCGCGCAGTTCCAGGATCAGCTCAACGAGCAAAACCTGCTGGTGCTGCAAGGCTCCTACGTCACGGCGAGCACGATCCG
>JAFAQW010000309.1 GCA_019245995.1 Vulcanimicrobiota bacterium
TCGATGGTGACCGATCCGTTGAAGATTCGGCGTGGGGATCCGGGGCGGCCGGAGATCTGCCCACTCTTCGCGTTGTGGCGGTTCGTGAATCCCTTGCGCGTCGACGGCGTCGCGGCGGAATGCCGCTCCGGAGCGCTGGGTTGCGTCGAAGACAAAGGCCACTTCGCCGAACAGCTCAACGCATATCTGCGCCCGATCCGCGAGCGCTACGCAAGCTACATCGCGGAGCCGGCGCGGATCGAAGAAATCATCGCCGACGGGACCGAGCGCACCCGCGAGGTGGCCGCCGGCGTGCTTGCGGGGGTGAAACGCGCGATGAAACTCGTTTAGACCGGCCCGCCTAGTTGACGGAGGGCGGACGCGGCGGCAGCCGCCGGAACGCGATGGCGAGCGGCGCTCCCAAAATCAGCAAGAACGGAAAGAAGAATACGTGGCCGCGCGACAGCGCGTACACGACCGCGGCGGCAAGCAGCATCAGCAGCGCCGCCACGGCGACGCGTACGCCTATCGCCATTCGGCCGCGCCGGCCTTTCCGCGCGGGTCGAGCTCGTGCCGGCGCGGCGCGCCCGCCGGAAAATCAACCGAAGGATGGGCCTCTATCCACTGCATTTCGGGCGTGTTCGCGCGCGCATAAATGCCGATGACGCTGATCTGTTCAGCCATTCACGCGGTGCCTCGGGGGCTTAGCGCGCAAACTTCGGCAGCGTCTTCGCGATGGACTCCAGCGCCCAGTCGATGTCGTCGAGCGATGCGGCGTAGGAGAAGCGCAGATAGCCTTTGCCGGCCGCGCCGAACGACGAACCGCCGCCGCAGGCGACGCCGCCTCCTTCGAGCAGGAACTTCGCCAGGCCGCGGTCGTCGTCGGTGACCGAAGCGACGTTGGGAAAGGCGTAAAACGCGCCTTCGGGGAGGAGACACGAGATGCCGGCAATCTGGTTGAGGCCGTTCACCAGCCGGTCGCGACGCGTACGGAAGATCTCGTTCATGCGTGTCACGGGCTCGTCCGGCCCCGCGAGCGCGGCGATGCCCGCCATCTGCACGAACGCGGCCACGCAGCTGAACGTGTTGTTGTTGAACAGCGTCACCGTTCGCGCGAGGCGCTCGGGCATGATGGCGTAACCCAGGCGCCAGCCCGTCATGGCGTACGCCTTCGAAAAGCCGTCAACGACGATCGTACGTTCGCGCATGCCTGGAAGCGAGGCTATCGAGACGTAGGGGCTGTCGAGATAGAAGTTCCGGCTGTAAATCTCGTCGGCCAACACCAAAAAATCGAACCGTTGCGCGAGCTGGGCGATGAATTCCAGATCGCTCTTCGTCAAAACGCCGCCCGTCGGATTATGCGGCGAGTTGATCACGACGACTTTCGTCTTTGCCGAGACCCGGCGCTCCAGTTCTTCGAGGTCCATCCGCCAGTTGCGCGATTCTAAGAGCGGAATCGCGTGGATCTTTGCGTCGAGATAGCTCGCGGCCGAGGCGTAGGCCGGATAGGCCGGGTCGAAGTACACGAACTCATCGCCGGGATCCAGCAGAGCGCTCAACGTGTTCCAGATGGCCGGTTTTGCCCCCGGCGCGATCACCACGTTGTGGGCCTCCCAGCCCGGCGCGATCCCACGAAACCGGCTTGCATACTCGGCGATCGCCGCTCGCAACGACGGCATGCCGCTCGACGGCGTGTAATGCGTGTGATTATCGTACAGCGCGTCGACGGCGGCCTTTTTGATGTGCTCGGGCGTATCGAAATCGGGCTCGCCGATCTCCATGTGCACTACGCGCCGTCCTCGCGCTTCGATTTCACGCGCGCGAGCGAGAATCTCAAAGGCGTTTTCCGACCCCAGGCGCGCGACGGCCGCTGCGAGACGATCTTCATGTACTGCGAGCATCCCAACCTCCATCTTTTATCGTTCTCAAGCCGCGCGTTGCTGCGCGGGCCACCCTGCAAGGGCGGCGAAACGTCCTCGCGTCATGCGCCCGCCTGAAAACGCTCGTCGTTTCGCCCGAGCGTGAGTTGGAACCTGGAACGACGGTGCGCGCGACTTTGATGTATCTCGTCGGTAGCGGACGTAATCGATGGAAACGATCTCGAAGACGAGCACGGTGTAACTCGCCTCGCACGGTATCTGGCGCAGGATCCCGGCGAACGCAGCGGCCGGATCGCCGCGACGATCGAGCTGCTCGCCAAACCCCTCGTCGGCGTTAGCCCTTCTTTCGAAAGTATTGCACGAGGATCTGACGTGCGATCGGGGCGGCTACCGTTGCGCCGTAGCCGCCGCTGCGATCGACGAAGACCGCGAGCGCCACGCGAGGGTGGTTCGTCGGAGCCCACGCGATGAACCACGTCGTATTCGGTCCGTTGCCGCCTTGCGTTTCCGCCGTGCCGGTCTTGCCGGAAAAGGGAAGCCCGTCGATCGCTAGCCCGTACGCCGTGCCTCCCGGATCGGTCACGCGCGCCATCCCTTCGCGCACGGCGGCGAGCGCCTGCGGCGTCACCGGCACGCGCCGAATGACTTGCGAGGAGAAGCGTCTGATCAGACGTCCGCTCGGAGTGCGGATTTCGCGTACGATCTGCGGACGATAGAGCGTCCCGCCGTTGATGACGGCGGAGGCGACGTTGACCATTTGCAACGGGGTGGCTTGCATCGCGCCCTGCCCGATGCCCAAAAAGCACGCTTCGCTGGGTTCCATGGGAACGCCGAACATGCGCTGTTCCCACGCATTGGTCGGCCAATTGCCTTCGTTCTCCCCCGGCAGATCGATGCCGGTTTTGGCGTCGAGGCCGAAGGCCAACGCGTACTTGCGCAGCCGTCCGTTGCCGAGCCACCACGCCAACCGAAAGAAATAACCGTCGCTGGAAGCCGCGAGGGCCGGCACGAACGTCGTGCGGCCCAGTCCACCTGCGGCGATGTCGCGAGCGTAATATCCGCCGCAATCCCAGCCGCCGGAATCGTAGATCACTTGATTGACGCGCACGACCCGTTCCGTCAACGCAGCGGAACCGGTGACCATCTTGAAGGTCGAGCCCGTGGGCGTCGCGGCGGCGATCGCCCGATCGAAGAGCGGCTCCGAGGGATCGGTAAGATCGCGGGCGATGCGTTTGTACCGCTCGCCGGCGAAGTCGTTGGGGTCGTAATTCGGATAGCTGGCCAATGCGAGCACGTTGCCGTTCCAGGGATCCTCGGCCACGACGGCGCCCGACAGCGAGCCCCGGCCGAGCGAATGAATCTCCTGCGCGAGCGCCGCCTCAGCCGTTTCCTGCAAGCGCCAATCGATGTTGGTGATCAGCGTGTCGCCCGGTATGGGGCTACTCGCCGAAAGCTTGATGTTGGAAACAACCGCACCCGTTGCGTCCACGACGACGCGCTGGCCTCCGGGCCTGCCCCGCAGGTACGCGTCGTACGAATACTCGAGCCCATCCTTGCCGATGACGTCGTTCGGCGAATAGCCCCGATATTTGAGGCGTTCGTACTCTTCTTGCGTGATCGCACCGACATATCCGATCAAGTGCGAGGCGAGCGACCCATGCGGATAGTTGCGAACCGGCTGAACCTCCAAATCGACGCCGGGCAGATCCGCTAATCGCTCGGAAAGGCGCGCCACCGCCGCGACTGGCAGATCGCGTTGCAGAATCACGGGCCCGTAGGGCTCGTTACGCACGACGTCGCCAAACGTTTGATACGTGACGCCGCGGTGATGGAGCAGCCGGTACCATAACTCGGCCGGCGCAACGTCGACGATGGCGCCGAGCGTCGTCATCTCGTGCGCGGGATCCGCGATCTCGGAGGGAATCAGTGCGACGACGAACGACGGACGGCTGCGCGCCAGCACGGCGCCGTGGCGATCGTAAACGACCCCGCGCGGCGCCGCGACGGGAATGAGCCTGATCTGATTCTCTTGCGCCGCGGCACGATATCGCTCGCCGTGCACGATGGAAACGAACGCCAGGCGCACGACGATGGCGACGAGCGAAAGAGCGAGGACAACGATGAAACCGGCAACGCGCCATCCCGGCGCGCGCCAGGGCGTGCGCCGAGGCGGCGGCCGAAGGATCATTGTCGCGATGGACTGGCGCGACGGACGATCAGCATCGCGGCCACCATCACCAGTGCGTTGAAGACGCTTTGGAGTACGGCTTCGTGGAAGTGCAGGGTCCCGAGGCCGGGCGGATACCCGGCGAGGCTGGCCGCACCCCAATACAGCACCGACCGAATCAGCGTGGCAACGAGCGTGATGGTCACCACCAAGGGCACGGAATCGGCGAAGAATCCTCGCGATAAGACGCTGGCAAGCATCGCGCTCGCGGCCGTTGCGATCATCCACGCCGCCCCCGTGCCGGCCGACAGCGCGTCTTCGCAGAGACCCGCAACCAGTCCGAAAAGCGTGGCCCGCCACGTATCTACCCGGATCGCGTACCATAACACGACGGCGAAGACCACGCTCGGAACCACTCCGCGCAGCGACAGATAATGAACCACCGTGGATTGCGCCACTAGCGACGCGCCGAGCCACGCGGCCGCGACGTACCACGGCGGCCCTACGAACGGCGCGACGTGCGGCTTAGCGCGGTATGACGACAACTCGATCGAGCGCATTCAAATCCACCGCGGGTTTTAGGACCACGCTTTGATAGAGGCTCGTCGCACCTCGGTCGATCGCGACGACGGTGCCGATCGGAATGCCGGAGTGGAACGACCGGCCCTCGCCGGTCACGACGACATCGCCGGTGCGCAAGACCGCGTCCTGTGGAAGGTACTCGACGACGATGCTCGCGAGATTGCCCCGCGCGATCCCCCACCAGCGCCGTCGCTGCACGACCGCGGGGATGCGGCTCGCGTAGTCGTTGGCGAGAAGCACGGTGCTGCTCAAGGGGCGGACGTCGATCACGCGGCCGACGATACCCTCGGCGGCGACGACGCCGTCGTTACGCGCGACGCCGGCGCGTGCTCCCCTGTCGATCGTCACGGCTCGCGACTCGTTTTCCGGCGGAAAGCCGACGACACGCGCCTCGATGCCGTGATAGAGATCGACGATGGGGCGAACCGACGTTTCGGCGGCGTATGCGGCCGCGAGCTCGTGTAAACGGGCGTTTTCTTGGACCAGCCGCGCTTCCCGCGCGCGCAGCGCTCGATTCTGCGCGCTCAATCCGGGTATCGACACGATGGCGCTCGCGCCGGTGCGGACGCCACCGATCGCGGCGGAGACGAGCGTCTGCGCGACTCCGACGACCGACCCCGCCGCGGCTGAAACCGGACTCGCCGTTCCTGCGCGTTGCGCGCCGATCTGGAGCAGCGCAAGTAGCGCGGCCCCGATGATGATCGCAATGAGCGCCAACAGCCGGCGTTCGTCTCGATACGTAAAGATGATGACCTCTTACGCGGCGTTCACTTCGTTTCGGGGAGGCGAAATCCCAAGCGGCGCAGCGCTCGAACCACGCGTCCGAGCGGCAGGCCCATGACGGCATAGAAGTCTCCGTCGATGCGCTCCACGAGGGCTGAGGCACGCCCTTGGATGCCATACGCGCCCGCTTTATCGAATGGCTCGCCGGTCGCGACGTATTCGCCGATCTCTTCAGGCTGCAGTTGGTAAAAACGCACGGTCGTCGTAACGCATTCGTGTTCCCGTCCCGCACCATCGCAGCGAGCCACGACGAACGCCGTGTGCACCAAGTGACTGCGGCCCGACAGCCGCTGCAGCATGCGCACCGCATCCGCGCGATCCCGCGGCTTTCCGA
>JAFAQW010000312.1 GCA_019245995.1 Vulcanimicrobiota bacterium
AGTGGGTGGCGGGCGTCGAGTTCGGCCTCTGCGGCCTCTACGCGATGGCCGCGGGTGCGCTCGTTACGGCCGTCCGCGAGCGACTCGACCGCTACGATTCCGCCGGAGCGGAACGGCGCCGATGGATTGCGCCGGCAACGGCGGCGGCCTTCATCGTGCTGCCGATCCTCATCTTCATCCCCGTGCTCATTGCGAAGATGAACTATCCGGGCGCCGTTTTGCCGGCGTGGGAGTATCGCGAGAAGGCACTGCTCGGCGACGATCAGCGCCACCGCGTCGCGCTCTTTCCCACGCAGTATCTCGAACAGTTCGATTGGGGCGCGCCGCAATTTTATATCGAAGACTCGTTGATCGATCGCCCGATGATCTACGGCTTGCTCGGAAGCGCCCCGACGGAAGGCACCGACGTTTGGGAGCGGCGCACCTATCGCGCGATGCGCGAAGGTCTTCCGTTCGCGACCGACATGCTGCGGGTCTTGGGCGTCGACACGATCTTGCAGCGCGATGACTTCATTCCCGTCATCGACTTCAGCTCTCCGGGCGAATGGCGCTTCAACACGACGACGTTGACGCACGATCTCGTGCATCGGGTGATCCGAGCGCGGCCGGTGCGCTCGGACGGGCCCTTGCGGGTATACCACGTCGACGGCACGCTGCCGTTACTCTACGGCGTCACGCATCCGATCGTCAGCACGGCGCCGGTATTTACCGACGCCTATCTCGGTAACGTTTCGGCGATGGCGGCCGGCGAGGCGCAGTTCGATCCGCCGAGCCGTTCGACCGACGAGTTTTCCAGCGCGCTGCAAGGCCTCTCCGCGATCATTCCATCGTCGGCGCAACAAGTCGCCGACCTGGCCGTGAACGAGGCTCTATTGCACGGCGGCATTCGCGTGCATCCTCCGCCGGCGGACGTCGGATGGACGACGCCCTTCGCGGTCCACGACGCCGGCGCGTACGAGGTGTTCTCTTACGAGCAGTCGCTGTTGTTCCAACGCAGCCCCGCGCAGAATCTCCAAGTGGACGGCACCTATTTCACGCCGCGAACGACCGGCGGGGCGTGGACCGACTATGGACGCATCAATCTCGCGGCCGGCGCGCATTCGCTCTCCGACGGTTATCCCGATCCGGGGCTCGTCGTCGCGCTGGTCAACGTCGACGATTTGCAGGCGTGGGAAGAACGCATCGCTTCGCTCGCGCGGGCGCTGCCGGGCAATCGAATGAGCACGACGCTCGTGTACGGTCCCAAGGCGACGATCACGCTGCCTGCATCCGGGTCGTACCGCATTCGAGCCGGCGCCGTAGCGCCGTTCGGGCCGGACGGTCAGGCGCGCACGCACGCCTTGCACGGCGGCGCCTACCGCGGCGCCTTTCCGGCGGCGCTGCCGCAGCTGCTCGCGTATCTGCCGTCCGCCGGCGTGTCGGGGACCTCGGCGATCATGATGCCGCCGCAATGGTATACGGAAGACCCGACGGCGTACCGGTGGCAGCGCGGCGACCCGACCTCCTGGCTGCTCTTCACGCGCGACGCGCACGTTCGCGTGTACGTGCCGGGATCCCAAGCGGTACGGACGCGCGTCTCGTTGCGCGTCAGCCGATTGCAGGTCGGCAACGTGATGACGGTTCGCGCCAACGGCGGTCCTTCGAGCGACGTCATCATCGGCGGCCCGTCCGCGGCGCCGCAGGCGTACGACACGCCGTCGCGGCTCGACGGGCCCACGCCCGTACCGGTGAATTTTTCGCTCGACCTGTCGCCCGGGTGGAACGACGTGCAGTTCCTGTTTCACTCGCTACCCGGCGAGCGCGACGATCTCGGCAACGGCGTCATCTCGGCCGCCGTGGGTCCCGACCTCGAATTCGCGCGAGCAGGTTTGGTGAAGCAGCCCGTCGCGCGCCCCGGGCAAGCGCGCGGAACACGGTACGATTCGACGTTCGGCGCGGTTGCGGTCGCGCCGCCGCCGGCGGGTTTGACGGGCGATCCGGAGATCGCCGGCACGATCGAAGGCCTCGGCAATCACGCGGCGTGGCTCGCCGTCGCGCTCGTGTATCGCGGACGAACGGAGTATCGCGTCATGCCGGTATCCCCGAGCGGCCCCTTCGACGTGAACTTTTTGCACGGATTTCCCAACGATTGGTTCGACGGCTCGCAGCGCATCGCGGGGATTTGGTTCGTGTGGCGCGGCGTACGACCGAAACTGTCGGGACTGTATTACAACGTGCACGCGTTACCGGCGCGCGCCTTGGATCACCCCCAATCGCTGGTGCACCTTGCGGTTCGCGTGGACGGCCGCACTATCAACTCGGGAAGCGTTTCCCTATCGGCGGGGAGGCACGTCGTTACGAGCGCGGATCCGCAGCTGAAGATGACGCTACTGACGGTCGAGCCCGTCGCGTTGCCGGCGACGGCGACGTTCGGCGTCGACTGGCGACGACGCTCCGCGACCGCGCTGACCGCGACGGTGAAGAGCGCGTCCAGTCCGTTTCTGCTGGTTTTCGACGAAGCGTTTCACCGTGAGTGGCAAGCCACGCTCGACGGTCAAACACTGCCGCACGTCATCGTGGACGGGATGGTGAACGGGTGGCTCGTGCCGAGTCTTCCCAACGGAGGCGAGATCGCGATCACGTTCGGAGCGCAGACCTTCTATCTCGTAGCGGCATTGATTTCACTGCTGGCGTTGATCCTGCTGAGCGTGCTCGCGTGCAAACCCGACTTGTGGCCGATTCGAACCACGCCGCGCTAAGGGCGTGCGCCTGGGCGCTGGAGGCGGCGCTTCGGTACGCCGGGGCGACGGCGGTCGTCGCGTTGGTCATCGCGACGGTCGCCAATGCAGCGTTGGCGGAGCGTTTTGCAACCGCGGCTTTCGTTGCCGCGAGCGCCGCCGCCGGAATCGCGGCGGTACGGTGGTTCCTCTCGCCGGCGCCGGTCGCGCCTCGCGCCCGTCCGTCGTTTCCCGCCGCCTTCGCGTTTGCGCTCGTCGTCGCGTTACTGGTGCTTGCGGCTGCGGCCGCGGCCTCGCAGAGCGTGGCCGAAGTGCGCCTGCTGGCGCTCTGCTTCGGTGTCATCGGCGTCGCCGCGGTCGCGCGATCCGGAGTCTTTTCGGCGCTGGGGCGCCGACTGAGCGCGGCAGACTCGCACACGCTGTCCGTTCGCTATTGCGTGATCGTGGCGTTGTGCGCTCTCACAGCGGCGGCGTCGTTCACCGGTGGCGTCGCCGACGCGTTCGCCAAAGTGGCGTACACGGCGTGCGTGGTTGCCGCCGCGCTGGTCGCGGCGTCGCTGCTCGCCCCGCTGCGGGCCGGAGCGATGGCGAGGGCGGCGTACGCGGAGACGCGCCGGCTGCTCGCGGCGCCGGCCGCTCCCCGCGTCTTCGCGCGCGCGGCCTGGTACTGCGGGGCGACGATGGTCGCCGGATTGGTTTTGGCAAGCCTCTTGCCGGCGCAATACGGCGAGCGTTTTGCGACCGCCGCATATCTCGCCGCCCTCGTCGCGGCGCTTGCCATCGCGATGTGCGCGCGCGTTCGGCACTCCGACGACGAAGACGACGGCGTGCCGCAGGAGCAGTGGCCGCGGATCGCCGCTATCGTTGCGGGCTGGCTGGTCGCTGGAGCCGCCCTGGCGTCAAGCGCGCCGGCCGAAACATTGTTGATGCTCGCCGCGCTGTACGCGATCGTCGCAACGATCAAACGAACGGCGCTCGCAACGCCCCGCGCCTAAGTGCAACGGCGCCTGCCCGTTGCGGCATTCGGTGCGGCGGCGGCCTTCGCGGCCTTCGTCTGCGCGACGGGCATTCCAACGCTGCGCCACGACTGGAATTGGCCGATCGATCGCAGCGCGATTCCGACGTTCTTCGAGGCATCGATTGGCGGTTGGGTGCCCGCCGGCTTCGGACAGTTCAACGCGCATCCGACCACATACCCCGTCTCGCTGCCCGTCGCGGTCGCGATGTCGTTGTTCGGGCCGTTCGTCGCCCTCGTGCTCTTTGCGCTCGCCGTCGGCTACGCTTGCGCGATCGCGGCCGACAGGATGGCAGGGCGCTGGGGAAACGCGCCGCCCGCGCGACTGGGGCTCATCGCGTTTACACTCTTTAATCCCTGGGTCTACAACGAAGTCGTCGCGGGCCATCTCATCATGGTGCTTGCGTACGGCGCGACGGTGGGGTTGATTTCTGAGATGTCGAGAGGGCGCCGAGCATCATCGGTGCGCTGCTCGCTGTGGCTGCTGCTGGCGTCGACGC
>JAFAQW010000106.1 GCA_019245995.1 Vulcanimicrobiota bacterium
CGCTTGGGAAAATCATCGGCGGCGGCTTGCCCGTCGGCGCGTTCGGCGGGCGCGCCGAGATCATGGCACACCTCTCGCCCGACGGTCCGGTCTACCAAGCCGGCACGCTCTCGGGCAATCCGCTCGCCATGGCGTCCGGCATCGCGACGCTGAACGCGATCGCGGCCGACGGCGGCCTGTACGAGCGACTCGAGGAACTGACGGCCCGCCTCTGCGACGGCCTCGACGAGGTACTCAACCGCCACAACGTCGCGCACTACGTGCAGCGCATCGCCTCCATGTTTTGCGTCTTCTTTACCGAGGGCCCGGTCGTCGATCTGCGCTCGGCGCAAGAGTCGGACCGGAAGCTCTTCGCGAAGTACTTCGGCGCCATGCTGGATAACGGCGTCTACGTCGCGCCGTCACAGTTCGAAACCAACTTTCTCTCCGCCGCGCACACGGCCGCCGACGTGGATCGTACCGTTACGGCAGCCAACGCCGCGTTGGACGAGATCGCGAACGCGAGTACCGTCTGATGCCGATCACCTGCATCGGACTCTCCCATCACACCGCGCCGGTCGAGGTTCGCGAGCGTCACGCGTTCCCCGCGTCGCGCATGGCCGAGGCCTTGATCGCGCTACGCGACTACGAGGCCGTCCAGGAAGCGGTCATGTTGCAGACGTGCGGACGCCTCGAGATCTACGCCGAGTTGGACGACTACGAACGGGGCGTCGCGCAGATCAAGTCGTTCCTCGCCAATTTCCGGCACGGTTCGACCGGGTACGACTTGGAATCGTACCTCTACACCCGCCTTGGACACGAGGCGGTCGAGCATCTCTTCAGGGTGTGCACCGGCCTCGATTCGATGTTGATCGGCGAAGCCGAAATTCTCGGCCAGGTCAAGGATGCGTACGTGGCGGCGACGCAGGCGAAATCGCTGGGTCGCACGCTCCACCGACTCTTTCGCGATGCGATCGCCGCCGGGAAAACGGCGCGCGCGCAGACGCGGATCGGCAGCGCTTCCGTCTCGATCGCGTCCGCCGCCGTGGCCGCGGCGCGTTGCCGCCTCGGGACGCTGGAAGGCAAGTCGGTGCTCGTCGTCGGGGCCGGCAAGATGGGAAAGACGGCGATGAAACGGTTGCGCAACGAAGGAGCTTCGCGCGTGATCGTCGCCAATCGAACGCTCTCGCGCTCGCGCGAGCTCGTTGCCGATGCCGGCTTCGGGGAGGCGGTCGAGATGCCCGGGCTGGTGGAAGCGATTGCCGGAGCCGACGTCGTCGTCGCCTCGACGGGCGCGTCCCACTTCATCCTCAATCACCAGCGCGTCGCCGCGGCGATGCAGCGCCGGCCGCAGCGCCCGCTCTTCATCGTGGATATCGCGGTTCCGCGTGACGCCGACCCCGCGGTCGCTACCATCGCCAACGTGTCGCTCGTTGACATCGACGGCCTCAAGGCGTTGGTGGACGAACGATTGGAGGAACGGCGTGAGGCGATACCGGCCGTCGAAGAGATCATCGCGGAATTCGTCGAGCGCTTCGAACATTGGTACCGTCAGCGCAGCGCCGTTCCCGTGATCGCGCGCCTCACGCAAAAGGCCGAAGCGATTCGGGAAGCGGAACTGGAGCGGCTGTTGGCGCGTTGCCCCGACCTCGACGAACGCGAACGCATGCTCGTCACGGGCATGACGATGACGATCGTCTCTAAACTCCTGCATTCGGCGATCTTGAAGATTCGCGAAAAGGCGAGCGTCGACCGCGAGGAAGCGCTTTCCAATGCGCGCGTGCTCGACGAGCTCTTCGACTTGGGGGCCGTGGCCGAGTTGCGTGAGTAGTTCCGCGGGCACCGTCTATCTGGTCGGCGCAGGCCCGGGAGATCCGGGCCTGCTGACGTTACGGGGCGCGCAACTGCTGTGCGCCGCCGACGTACTGCTCTACGATGCGCTCGTGAGCGACGCGATCGTGGCGATGGCGCGGCCAACGTGCGAACGCATCTTCGTCGGAAAGCGCGGCCGCGCGCACGCGACGCCGCAGGAAGAGATCGAAGCGTTGATGATCGCCAAGGCGCGCGACGGGCACGCCGTCGTGCGCCTGAAAGGCGGCGATCCCTTCGTCTTCGGGCGCGGCGGCGAGGAGGCGGAGGCGCTGAGCGCCGCAGGCGTTGATTACGAGATCGTGCCGGGCGTGACGTCCGCGATCGCCGCGCCCGCTTATGCCGGAATCCCGCTGACGCATCGTCGACACGCCGCGTCGTTTACCGTCGCCACGGGCCATGAAGATCCGGCGAAGAGCGAGTCGACGGTCGATTGGAGCAAGATCGCCGATCCGCACCGCACGCTCGTGCTGTTGATGGCGACGGCGACGCTGCGCGAGATCGCCGGCCAACTCATCGCCGCCGGAATGCCGGAGACGATGCCGGCGGCATTGATTCAAGATGGAACGCGCCCCACCCAACGCACGATCGTGACATCGTTGCAGAACCTTGCGGACAAAGCGCACGAGGCGGCCATCGCCGCACCCGCCGTCGCGGTGATCGGCCGGGTTGTCGCGCTACGCGATCGGTTGGCGTGGTTCGAGCGGCGCCCGCTCTTCGGCAAGCGCGTGCTGATCACGCGCGCAGGGCATCAGTCCGAGGAGTTTGCTCGCGCATTGCTCGCGCGCGGCGCGCAGCCGCTGAATGCGCCAACCATCGAGATCCGTCGGGAGCGCGGCGGCCGCGTGGAGATGCAGTCGCTGGGGTTCTATGCGTGGGTCGTCTTCACGTCGCAAAACGGCGTCGATGCTTTTTTTGCGAGCCTCGACGAACAGCAGGCCGACGCGCGCACCCTGCACGGCGCACGCGTCGCCGCGATCGGCGCAGCGACCGCCGCGCGCCTGCGGCACTTCGGCGTGCGCGCCGATCTCGTCGCGCCGGCCTTCGTCGCGGAGGAGCTCGCGAGCGCCTTGATTGCAAACTCGAGCGCCGGTGATCGCATGCTGCTCTACCGGGCGATTGGCGGCCGGGACGTCCTCCCGGAGACCTTGAGGAACGGGGGACGTGACGTCACCGAGATGGCCGGCTATTCCACCGACGTTCCTGCCGACGACGCCTTCGCCCCGAAAGTTCGCGATGCCGACGTGCTCACGTTTACGAGCGCGAGCACCGTCAGGGGATTCGTGACGCTGCTGGGCGTGCCGGCGCACGAAGCGGTTCGCGGGAAGTGCGTCGCCTGCATCGGTCCAATCACGGCACGCGCGGCGCACGACGCCGGACTAAACGTTGACGTGGTCGCGCAGCACTACACGACGGCAGGCCTGCTTGCCGCGTTGGAAGCGCATTTCGCGTCGCGCCCCCGATGACGATCGCGCTCGGCTTCGCGCTCGCAATCGTCATCGGGTTGCTCGCCTATCGTGCCGGCGCCCTCGACGGATCGGGCGCCATCGCTGCGACGGCCGTCGGCACCGCGGTCTTCGCAACGCAAGGATGGGTCGGGGCGACGGTGCTCTTGGCGTTTTTCATCCCTGCGTCCGCGCTATCGCATCTTTCCCGACGGGCGGCGGTCGACGGCGAGCAAAACGCGCGGCGCAACGCCGCACAGGTGCTGGCCAACGGCGGCATCGCGGCAGTATGTGCGGTGGGCGCCGCCGCGATCGGTCCGCCGTTCGCCGCGGGCTTCGCGGGCGCGTTCGCCGCGGCCGCGGCCGACACGTGCGCGACGGAGATCGGGATGCGTTTCGGCGGCGCGCCCGTATCGCTGGTGAACTTTCGGCGCGTCGCTGCGGGCCGATCCGGAGGCGTGACGATCGCCGGAACGCTCGCGTCCGTCGCAGGAGCGGCGATCGTCGCTGCTATCGCTTCCGCTTTCCATCTCGCCCCGTTCCGTGCCGTCGCCGTCGGCGGCGTGGCAGGCGCCGTCGCCGATTCGTTGCTCGGCGCGACGCTCCAGTCGGTGCGGTGGTGTCCGGTCTGCCGCTGCGAGTGTGAAGCGAGCCGGCATTTCTGTGGCAGCGCGACGTCGCTACGGCGTGGCGTGGGTTGGATCCAGAACGATGCCGTCAACGTCGCGGCCACGCTGTGTGGCGCCATCGTCACCATGCTCGCTCTGCGCTCCCCATGAAGCCCATCCGGGTGCCGCTTCGCGCGCAAAGAGCTCGATGCGCGGGCGATCGCCGCACAGCCGCTCGATCAACGTGCGAAACACCTCGGGCTTACGGCTGTGCAAACTGCGCTGCGCGAGTACGACCTGGCCTTGCGCTAAGTCGAGCAGCGGAAAGGGGCGTCCCGTCGGCATCGTGGTCGCGGCCAAGACGAACTCGCTCGTGGGCTTGGTGAACGTCGGCGGAATGCCTTGGCCCCGAATGATCTCGCCGCGCCGATTCGTCTTCACCCACACGTAGAGCACGCCTCGGTAATGCAAACGCCACCGCTCGATCAACTCGATCGCGTAGTGCAGCCGCGGACCCGTCGCCCACAGAAATAGCGCCGCGCGCTTCGACATCATGGCGCGCACCGGCATCTCGGCGAGCGCCGACTGCGACATCAACGCATAGTGCTTCCCCGCTGCGGCGTCTTTGATCGGACTGCCGTAGTACGACCACGGCGGATCGGCGTAGACGACGTCAAAAGGCCCGTGGGGCAATGGCGGTACGTCGCGGGGCGCCGCGGCTGGAGCTCGTCGCCCCAGTCTGACCGCGTGCGTGGTCACGCGCCGGGGCGATAGCGCGTTGAGGGCGAAGAGAAGGCCGTGTCCATGACCGCAGCGCTCGGTGCGCAAAACCGATTTGGGCGGGCAACGCTCGCCTCGATAGGCATCCACGTGCTCGTGGCCCTCCTGATCCCTGCGTTAGCCTGGACCACCTCGGCAAGCGCCCCCGTCGAAACG
>JAFAQW010000228.1 GCA_019245995.1 Vulcanimicrobiota bacterium
TGCGGGCCGGCGCCCTGTCGCGCAATCCGGATCCGCTGCGCGCCTCGCGGCCGTTCGACGCCCACCGCGACGGCTTCGTCATGGGAGACGGCGCGGCGATGGTCGTTCTGGAACGAGTGGAGCGGGCGCAGGAGCGCAACGCGGAGGTTCTGGCACGCATTCGTGGATACGGCTCGCTCGCCGATGCCTACCACATTACGTCGCCCGATCCGTCGGCACGCTACGAGGTTCGCGCGATGCGCGCCGCGCTGGAAGACGCGGGCGCGCTCGAGTGTTCAGTCGTCTACGCACACGCGACCGGTACCATCGTCGGCGATGCCGCGGAAGCGCGGGCAATAGACGCCGTCTATCCGGAACGGCCCGTGCTCGTTACGTCGATCAAGGGACACCTCGGTCACAGCATGGCGAGCTCCGGCGCGATGTGCGCGATCGCCGGCGTCGTCGGAATGCACGAAGGATGCATCCCGCCGACGATCGGAACCGAGCGAATGGATCCCGAGATGGGTTTCGAGCTTGTGATGTCGCGACCACGGTCGTACTCGTACTCGTTATTTCAAGTTAATGCGTTCGGCTTCGGCGGCCAGAACGCGTCGCTGATCGTCTCGCGTTGACATTGGTGCAGGTCGGTCGTGCCTGCGTTGAAGAAGCTGCTTGCGGCTCCGCCGAGGTAGAGCGACGATGAATCTGCTAGTCAAAGGAACGAGCGGGCCGCTGGCCGGTGAGGTCGAGGTACCGAACTCGAAGTATCACGCGCACCGCGCGCTGATTCTCGCGTCGCTAGCGCACGGTACGAGCAAGATCGTCGGGCTCTCCGATGCGCGCCACGTTGCCTATACGGTCGACGTGTTGCGCGCGCTCGGTACCACGATCGAAGTGGACGGCCACGATTTTCTCGTGACCGGCGGACCGTATCGGGTGAAGCGACGCGTCGTTTCGGTCGGAAGTTCGGGCTCCACCTTATACTTCATGATCGGCCTTGCGGCGCTCGCGGACGCCCCGATCACGCTGACCGCGCAGAAATATTTCCGCCGGCGCCCCGTTGGACCGCTGTTGCACGCGCTCGCGCAAATGGGCGTCGAATTTGAATCCTCACACGGGTGCCCTCCGATCGCAATCCGGCCCAGCCGTCCACGTGGGGGACGAATCGTGATTCCGGGGACGCTCTCGCAATGGATCTCCGGCCTGCTGCTGCTGGCACCCTTTGCGACGAAGCCGACGACGGTTGCGGTGGAAGGCCGGCTCAACGAACGTCCGTACGTTGATCTCACCGTCGCGATGATGCGCGCGGTCGGTTTGCACGTCGACGTGACCCGCGACTATAGCGTTTTCGAAATCGAACCGAACCAACAGCCCCGCCCCGCGACCATCGAGCTGCCCGCCGACATCGGTTCGGCGGCCTTCGGACTGGCCGCCGCCGCGCTCCACCCGTCGAACGTGCTGTTTTCGGGTCTGAAGACGCTGCCCGGGCAAACGGCGGACCATCCCGAGGGAGCGTTCCTGGACATCGTGCGCGAGATGGGGCTGCCGATGACGTACGACGCGGAGGCCCAGGGCGTTCGCGTCGTCCACGACGGAATCGACTTGCAGCCCCTGCGTGTTGACTGCCGCGACATTCCGGACATGCTGCCGATACTGGCGACGCTCGCCACGTTTGCCCGAGGACGCTCGTCGATCGAAAATATCGAACACGTGCGTCTCAAGGAGTCCGATCGCGTCGCCGCAATGCTGCAGCTGAATCGAATGGGCGGAAGGCTGAACGTCGACGGCGGACGTTTAACGATCGACGGCGTGACGCAGTTGCACGGCGCGAAGCTTTCATCGTTCAACGATCATCGCATCTTGATGGCCTTGGCCGTCGCCGCGTCGCGAGCACAGGGACAGAGCACGCTAACGTATCCGAATGCCTATCGCATCTCGTATCCGCGTTTCTTGGAGGCGATGCGGTCCATCGGCGTACCGATGTCCGTCATCGATCGTCCGACGAACGGTACGCGCGCGGCGTCGAAGCGCGCCTCCATGCTCAACCCCACGTCGGCGGCTGCGACCACGCTCGTAGAGCAACTCCGCAAACACGCGCGCGAGCGGTCCGACGAACTCGCCGTCGTCGAAGTCGGCGAAGAGCACGATCGCGTTCTGTCGTGGTCGGACCTGTTGGACCGCGTGGAGCGTACGGCCACGCTCTTGCTTCAACTCGGCGTCGCGCCCGGAGAATCGGTCGCGTTTCAGTTACCCAACTCCCTGGAGTTCGTCGTCATCGCGCTCGCGGCGCTGCGCGTGGGCGCCGTGTGCTGTCCCTTGATGCCGATCTTCCGCGAGCGCGAAGTCCTTTTCTGCCTACGGCGCTCGCGCGCACGCGTGCTGGTCGTGCCCGATCACGCGCGCGGACGGCACTATGCCGGTGAAGTAGCGGCGCTGTTGGCCGAGACGCCGGCGTTCAGCGGCGACCTCCCGCTGCGGCTCGAGCATGTCGTCGTTGCAGCCTCGGGGCGCAAACAGCACCCGCTGCCCACACCCGACAACGCGAACGGCGTGCAGTGGCTGCATCTTGCCGACGCGTCAATGCAGATGGCGATCGACCCCGGCGCGCTGGATGGGCGGCGTAGCTCGCCCACCGCATTATCGCAGCTGCTCTTCACCTCCGGCACGTCGGGTGAGCCCAAAGGCGTGCTCCATCGCAACGACGTGTTGATGCGCGCGGCGGCGATGGAAGTGGAACACCTCGCATTGGGCGCGCAGGATCGCATCTTCATTCCGTCGCCGTTGGCACATCAGACCGGCTTCCTCTACGGCATGTGGCTGGCGATCGTCATGGGAGTCCCGCAGATCGTTCAGCGTGCGTGGGACGCGTCGCGCGCATTGCGCGCGCTCAACGATTGGGACGGAACGTTCGTGCAGGCGGCAACGCCGTTCTTAGCCGACATGGTCAAGGCGATAGAGGGCGGCGCGCGGCCCCCCGCCGCACTTCGAATCTTCGTCGCCACCGGCGCCGCGGTGCCGCGCGGTCTGGCGGAGCGCGCCACGCGAATGTTGGGCGCGACCGTATGCGGCGCATGGGGCACGACCGAATCGTGCCTCGGATCGCTCGCGGCGCCGAACGATGAGCCGGCGAAAGTCTGGGGCACCGACGGCCGCGCGCTGCGCGGTATCGCCTTACGCATCCGCGATGACCAAGGGCAGGCGCTTCCGTGCGGCGAGGAAGGAAATTTCGAGGTGAAGTCGCCCACGATGTTCGAAGGTTATGTCGATCACCCGGAGTGGACGGCGGCGGCATATACGCAGGACGGCTGGTTTCGCACGGGTGACCTCGCGGTCATCGACGAGTCGGGATACGTCCACATCACCGGACGCGTCCGCGACGTCATCAATCGTGGCGGTGAAAAGGTGCCGGTCGCAGAGGTGGAGCAGCTGCTGGCCGATCACCCGGCGATCGCCGAGATCGCGATCGTCGCAATGCCCGACGCGCGTCTGGGAGAGCGGGCGTGCGCCTTTGCCGTGTTGCGCGATCGCGCGTCGTTCGACTTTGCGCGCATGCGGCGCTATCTGGACGCGTGCCAGGTTGCCAAGCACTACTGGCCGGAACGTCTCGAAGTCGTCGCCGAGCTGCCGCACACGCCTTCGGGCAAAATACAAAAATACGTGTTGCGCGAGCGTGCCAAACACTTGCGGGCCCAGGAGCCTGTAAAGGAAACCGTGGCGTGAAGCAGCTCGAGCGTTGCGCCGAGTTCGATCCGGCGTCGTTCGCGCGGCTCAAGGAAGAGATCGCCGCATACGTCGCGGGCCCCGCGGAGGAGTGGAGCCGCCGGATCGAGGCGGAGCGGGGAGTGCCGCCCGAGCTTTGGCAGGAGCTACGCGAGCGCGGTTACTTGTCGCTCGCAGCGCCGGCGCGGTACGGCGGCC
>JAFAQW010000287.1 GCA_019245995.1 Vulcanimicrobiota bacterium
CGAGCGCGCCGTTTCGGCGGTCCGCAGCGCTCGCGAAGCAGAGAGCTGGAGCCCAAGCGCGCGACCCATGCGCTCGCGCGCGCGCGTTCGCTACTATCTGTGGGGCTGGAGCGCGCTCGCTGCGGTTTTGGTCGTTGCGCTGACGGCGTCAGCGTTGACCCAGCACCATCCGACGGCGGCGCCGCAAAGCGTTCATGCTCAAACGATAGCACGAGATGACGCGCGCGCGATCGCGGTACTGGATACGCAGACCGGTCCGCGCCGCGAGCACCAGGCCGAATCTCTCGCGGTGGGGCCGGCGATTGCCACGCGTCGCGTTACGGTCCAGCTCACGATCCGCGCGCAGGGCAACCCCACGCGCTGCATCGTTACGAGTAGCTCCGGCGATCGTGCGCTCGATTTGGCGCTCTGTCGCGTGGCAACGAGCCGCCGCATAAAGTAATTGCAATCCAGGCGGACAAATCCCGCCTGGAATGACGGTTCGCCCGTTCGTCTATCGCTTTAGGAAAGACCTCCGCCTCGACGATCACGCCGGTTTGACTGCCGCGGCCTCCCACGGGCCGGTCCTGCCCCTGTTGATCTTGGACGACGATCTTTGCGAGCGCCTGCGCCTCTCGCCCCAGCGGGCAGCATTCTTTTGCAGCGCGGTAACCGCGCTCGACGCGGATTTGCGCCAGCATGGTAGCCGGCTGATCGTTCGCCGCGGGGCGCCGAAGCGAGAGTTGCTCAGAGTACTTCAAGAACTTCATGCTCTCGGCGCCGGCTGGAGTGCCGCATACGACGGTAACCAGATTGAAAATGACCGGGCGTTGCAATCGGCGCTGGAGGAACGAGGCTTCGTCGCGCGCATGGTCCACGATGCGCCCGCCATTCCGCCCGACGAAATCACGGCGGTTCGAGGCGACGATTCGCGCGGATATCGCGCCTTTGCGCCCTATTTTCAAGCGTGGAGCGAACGTTCCGTCAAGTCGTATGAATCGCCGCTGCTGTTGCGCTTCGCGCGGCCCGAAATCGAAAGCGGTCCCTTGCCGCAGGCCTCCGACTTTGGGGGCCAGCACGTCGATGGCGGCGGCGCGCCGCTGCAAGGCCGTCGCGAACTCGAAGCCTTCCTGGATCTCCGCGCAGCGGATTATGCCGCCAATTATCGGATTCCGTCGGTCGATGGAACGTCGCGATTGTCCGCCGACCTGTCGTTCGGAACGTTGTCGGCTCGCAGCGTCGTGCGCGCGGTCGCGGAGCGAGCGGCGAATCCCTTAGCCATCGGCGAGCAGCGCCGGTCGCTGCGCCTCTACCTGCGTTCCCTTGCGCGCCGCGACTTCTTCGCGCAGTTGTCGTGGTTCAACCCTGCGACCGGCAAAGAACCGTTGCAAGGCAAGATGCGTGAATTCCCGTGGAGCACGTCGCACGAGGCGCTCGAGGCGTGGCGCACCGGGACGACGGGGTTTCCCTTGGTGGACGCGGGAATTCGGCAACTGCGTGCGACCGGATGGATGCACCCGCACGTTCGAGCCGTCGCGGCATCCTTGCTGTGCTTCGATCTTGGAGTGGATTGGCGCGTCGGCCGCAGCGAGTGGGACCGCTGGTTGATCGAGGACGACGACGCCGCCGCGATCGGTAATTGGCAGTGGATCGCGGGCGTTGGGGCCGACATGGCACAGTTTCCGCGCATCTACAACCCACAGCGCCAGCGCCGCCGCTTCGATCCGGACGCAATTTACGTTCGGCGGTGGGTCGAAGAGTTGCGCCACGTTCCCGTAGAGGCGTGGCGCGACGCGGCGACCGATTCGCCGCAACTCACGCTCGCGCTCTTCGCCGATAAGCGCTACGCCGCGCCAATCGTCGATCACGCCCATGCGGCGCGGGCGTTTCTACGCCGGTATCGTCAGTTTCTCGCGCCTTAACGGTACGACGTTAAAGCTCCTCGGCGGGAAGGCGCTCGTCCACCCAGCTGCTCACGACGGGGATACGAACGTCGTCACCGTTCCACGTTTTGATTCCGTAGTAGACGCTGGCGACGAGAAAGAGCGGAGCCAACAACGGCAAGATGACCCATGCCGAGATGTTGAGGAGCGGTACCTGTGCGATCAGCGAGAGCAGCCCCCACAGGGCATAAAAGCCGACGTTGAATCCCAGCGCGGAGAACGCTTGGCGCCGCAGCTTTCGCGACTGTTTTCGATCCAGCAGCGAGAGCAGCGCCAGCGGCCACAGCGGATAACCGAGCGCGACGAGGGCCCGGGATTCGACGGGATCCGGTGCGGCAGCGACCACGACCTTTCCATGCACCGTCGCCGGAGCGGGGCGCGGCGGAATTCCGCCAGCAATTCTCGGCCGTGTGGCCGTCCCGGTCTGTACTCGCGCCGCGAGGCGACAACTCGGGCAGCCGCCCCGTTCATCGCGACACGTTGCGCAGATCGGCTTGGCGCACTCGATGCACGGCGCAACCGACGGTACGTTAGAGTGAAAGTAGCAATCCATTGTCCGTTCGCGATTCCTCCTGTGGCGATTGCACTTTCATTTACCGGCTCAAACAGCGGGAGGTTTCATCCAGCGCCGCTCGCAAGAGCCTGCGGCGGATGGGCCGCGGCTTGATCTTGGGGCGCCTGGCGCGCGAGGCGCGTCCATACTACGCGCGCATCGCCGTGGCGATGGGCTTTGGCGTTCTCGCCGGCGTCCTTTCGATCGTACCGCCTCTGGCCTTTCGCATCATTATTAACGACGTACTGGTCCCGCCGCGTGGCCGCGGTGCCGACCTCCATGCGCTCTATCTCGCGCTCGGGCTAACGACGGTGGCGTTAATACTCGCCAACTGCGCGATTTACGGACAGACCTACATCACCGCGTGGAGCGGCCAGCACCTGGTTGCCCGGCTGCGCGTGCGGCTCTTCGAGCGAATGCTAAACTTGCCGCTCGGTGAGTTCGACAAGTGGAGGCCGGGAGAACTGATCGCTCGTTTCTCCACCGACCTGCAAATCATGATCGATGCCGTCAGCGTGTCGGTGCCGCAGCTCGTCGTGGCCCTGGCCACGTTCGCCTCGTCTTTTGCGACGATGATCTACCTCGATTGGTTGCTCACGCTGACGCTCGTATTGGTGGCGCCGGTCGTTTCGTTTGCCGTTTCCAATTTCCAGCGGCTCATCAGCGCCAGCACGCACCGAGCCCAACAGCGCATCGCCGACCTCACCGCCAATCTGTCGGAGGTAATCCAGGGCCAGCGAGTGGTGAAGTCGTTCGGCCGCGAGCAGTTCGAAGTCGAACGTTTCCGCCGGCGTAACGACGATTTCTTCGGCGCTTACATGAAGTTGACGCAGTTCATTCAGACGCAGCCCTTAGTGATATCGACCATCATGGTGATGGCCGTGGTGATCATCATGTGGCTCTCGGTGCGCGAAGTACTCGTGGGCCGTCTTGACACCGGTAGGGTCTTCATGTACTGGGGGCTTCTCGTCAACCTGATGAATCCGATGAACCGCGTCGCTGCGTTCT
>JAFAQW010000092.1 GCA_019245995.1 Vulcanimicrobiota bacterium
GATGCAACGTCTGCTCGATTCCGGCCCGGTTGTCGGCGCCGAACGGCGAGATGCGCGAGCAGACGTGCGCGATGTCTTCGTGCGTCACCGCGGCGTCGCTGAGATACGTGAAATCGTGCTCGAAGCGCGCTTCGGGCGGCCGGCCCAGATCGAGCACGACCTCGATGATCTCCTCAATGTTCGTGAGCCGGACGAGCGCCTGCCGAATCGGCAGTGGAAAAATGTCGAGCAGTTGCGAGAGTTCCCAACTCGGGGAAACTTGATGAACTCTAACTGCCAATACTCATCCTCGTTTCCGCGCCTTTCCCCAAGGCCCTTGGCGATGATTGCACCCGGTCGAAGCTCACTCCTTTACCACGCGGATCACGCGCAGTTCGTCATCGTACGGTCCCTGAATGCGCACGCCCGCCTTCAGTTCTAAGCGCAGGTACTCGATCGTTTCGGCAGTGATCTCTTCGCCCGGCGCGAGCACCGGGATTCCCGGCGGGTACGGCGTGATGGTTTCCGCGCAGATGCGCCCGCGCGAATCGCGAAACGTCACGAACTCCGCAGCCGCCAAGAAAGCGTCGCGCGGAAGCATCCGCAGCGGCGGGATCGAGGGAACGCGGAAGTTGCCGCGGCGCAACCGCTGCTGCAGGATGCCGGACGGCGCAAAGAGATCGACGGCGCGTTCCCTGTGCGCGAGCTCTTCGAACGCCGTAACGAGCCGTTCCGCCGCCTCCGGCGTCGTGCCGATCGTGAACAGCGCGACGACGTTGAATAGGTCGGCAAGTTCTACCTGGATGTTGTAACGCCGCCGTAAAATTTCGGATACTTCGTAGCCGGTGTATCCGTGCTCTTTCACCGTCACCGTGATCTTCGTGGGATCCAGCGCGAAGATGCCGTCGCGCCCGAGCAACTCGTCGCCGAAGCAGTAGAGGCCCGGGATGGCGTTGAGCCGTTCGCGCGTCTGTTGCGCGAGCTCGATGGTGCGCGAGAGCAGCGCCGCGCCTTCGGTGGCCATCTGCCTGCGCGCGACGTCCAGCGAGGCGACCATGGGCAGGTTGGGCGACGTTGAGAGAAACATCTTCACCACCGCCTTGAGCCGGTCGAGAGGAACGCGCGAGCCCTTGTGATGCAGCATCGCGCACTGGGAAAAGGCGGAAAGCATCTTGTGCGTCGAGTTGATGCACAGGTCGGCGCCTGCCGACGTTGCCGAGAGCGGCAGCGCCGGGTGAAAGTGAAAATGTGGGCCCCACGCTTCGTCCACGAGCAGCGTCTTGCCGTCAGCGTGCACGATTCGCTCGATCTCGGCGAGGTCGGCGGCGACCCCATAGTAAGTGGGAGATACGACGTACACGGCCACTACGTCGGGATGATCGCGCAGGGTCTGCCGCACGATCTCCGGCGTCACGCAATGATCCATCCGCAACGACTCGTCGACGGCCGGCCGCATGTAGACCGGCGCGGCGCCGCTCATCACCAGTCCGCCGAGCATGGACTTGTGCGAATTGCGCGGCACGGCGACCTTGTCGCCGGGATTCGCGGCCGCCATCATCATGGACTGGTTGCCGCTCGTCGAGCCGTTGATGAGAAAAAACGTGTTGTCGGCGCCCCAGGCGAGCGCCGCAAGCTCTTGGGCCTCTTTGATAGCTTCCGTCGGCTGGAGCAAGTCGTCGATGCCCGGCATCGGCGTCAGGTCGATCGCGCAGATATTGTCGCCGACGAACTCGCGAAACGCCAAATCCATTCCGCCGCCCTGGATGTGGCCGGGGGTATGAAACGGGATTACGCCGGCGTCGACGTAATCGAGGAGCGCCTGAAAGTACGGCGTCTTAGTTTGGTCCAACGTTCTCGCTCAACAACCCCGACGCGCCGAAGGTTCGAGAAGTCGGATGAACCAACGGCCGATACCCGGCACGAAGCACCGCGACCAGCGCCGCCGGCGTAAGGACCTCCAGCTCGGCGTTGGCCGGTCGCGACCGCCGAGCGGTGTAGCCGCCGTCGGACCACTCGAACAGCGCGTCACCCCAAACGAGATGCGCTTTGCCGTCCAGGGCGACGTACGCGCCATCGGGCAGGCCGCCGAGGCTTTCGAAATACGTCCGCTTCTTCTTGCCCGCGAGACGGTCGTCGTGGATCTTCGCGTCCATGGCATCGGCGTTCGACGGCTCGCCATGAGTGCGAACCCACAACGCGCGAAAGCGGTTGTAGTCGTCACGCCGGCATTCGGCGCACGGCCGGTGCCCCGCGGCAAACGCCGTCGCTTCGTCGAGAAAGAACAGCTCGGTGTACCGGTGCGGCTGCATCACGGCGCGATGGCGCCCTTTGAACTCCAACACGCACGCGATCCAACGCCGAACCTGCCACGGGCGTACGATGCGGCGGCGATCGTCATGCAAGATGCCGCGATTGCCCATCATCGAGCCGCGACCGGGCAATGCCAGGATTTCGCCGAAAGGCGTCACGCGATTTTGCAGTGGCACGCTTCGACCAATTTTATCCTGAGCGAATTCGAAGGGCTCAGGGTAAGCTATACTTCAATCCGCTCTTCGATTGAGACGTTGTAGAGGAAGAGGAACTTACCCCATTCGTCGGGCAGCGTATTGCGCTTGATCTGAATCCACGGAATGTACTTTGGCTGGCGGGCCTTTCTCTTCAGCGACATGTTCGCTTCCTGCGGCATGCGATTGTTCTTTCGATTGTTGCAACGCATGCAGGCGCACACGAGGTTTTCCCAGGTGGAGTCTCCGCCACGGCTCCTCGGAACCACGTGATCCACCGTCATCAAGCGCTCGCCGCGCGTACCGCAATACTGACAGGTGTGATCGTCGCGAATCAAGATGTTCTTCTTGGTCAGCGCCACCTTTTGCATCGGCCGCTTGATGTAGTACAGCATGCGAATAATAGACGGCATGCGCATCTCGTACGTCGGCGAGGCCAGGATGCGGTCCCGGCCGTGCAGCATCTCCGCCTTGCCGGCAAAGATTAACTTCACCGCGCGCTGAAAGCTCGTGACGTTCAACGCCTCGTACGTAAAATTCAAAACGAGCACTTCGCTCATAATCGCTCGGCGCTCCGCGCTTCCCTTATTAAACGAGGCACCTAGATGCCTCGTTTCCTGACGAAGGTCAGTCGCGTTTCGGTTAGCATCTGCGTGATTGCTAACCGTTCTTCGGGCCTCAGGCGTTCTTTTACCCGTTCGAATGCGGCGCTGGCGACGTCGATGGCAATCTCGGCCGACGCCTGATCGGTTTGCCGCCCCTCCTCTTCGGTGAGATACGCGTGCGCCGCGAGGGCGAGCGTCGCAATCACCTCGCTGAGCAGTGGTTCAACGGGCGGGATCTGCCCTTGGAAACCGGCGCCTTCCAGCTCCGGAGATTCGGGCCGAGTAGACATCCTGCGGCGAACTTACGCCGCGGTGAAATTCTTCCCTTTGAAGCGCTCGGCTTTAAAGCGCTCGACCATCGCCAAAAAGAAGCGGTGAACGCGCTGGTCGGCGGTGAGCTCCGGATGGAAGGACGTCGCGAGGACGTTGCGCTCGCGAACCATGACGCCCCGTCCGTCACGCTTCGCCAGCAGTTCGACCGCGGGGCCGCACCGTTCGATCCACGGCGCACGGATGAAGATTGCGGGGAATGCCGACGCGCCCAGCGCCGGGATCGGCAGCGGTACCTCGGCCGATTGGTTTTGACGCCCGAAGGCGTTGCGTCGCACGGTGATGTCGATCAAGTCGAGCGTCGGCTGATCCAAATCGGCGACGTCGCGAGCCGCCACGATCATGCCCATGCACGTGCCCCAGAGCGGCATGCCGCCCCGGACGCGCTCGACGATGGGTGCGTCGAGACCAAAGCGCTCGAGCAGCTTCATCACCGTCGTGGATTCGCCCCCCGGAACGACCAACGCATCGGCCCGCTCGAACTCCGCCGGAGTTTTGACGGCGTACGGCGCGGCACCAGCACGCTCCAGCGCGCGAAGATGTTCGTCAACGTCGCCCTGAAGGGCGAGTACGCCGACCTTCGGTTCTGCCATCGTTCGACAGGCTCAGGACAACAGCGAGAGTTAGTTGCCGCGGGGAGCGAGCAACTCGCCTTCGCTCAAGCGCCGCACGTCCAATCCGGCCATGGCTTCCGATCCACCCAGCGAACGGCACGCCTCTAACACGACCTTCGGATCGGAGTAGTGTGTCGTGGCGTCGACGATCGCGCGCGCGAAGCGCTTCGGATCCTTCGACTTGAAGATGCCGCTCCCGACGAAGATACCCTCGGCGCCGAGGTGCATCATGAGCGCCGCGTCGGCGGGCGTCGCCACGCCGCCGGCGCAAAAGAGCACGACGGGCAGCCGCGCGTCCTTGGCAACTTGCGCGACGAGTTCGTACGGCGCACCGAGCTCTCTCGCGCGCCCGACGAGTTCTTCTTTGGGGGCCACGCCGAGCTCCCGAATCGCATCGCCGATGGCGCGCATGTGACGCACGGCCTCGACGATATTGCCGCTACCCGCCTCGCCCTTGCTGCGAATCATGGCGGCGCCCTCGGCAATGCGGCGCAGCGCCTCGCCGAGATCGCGCGCGCCGCAGACAAACGGCGTCGTAAACGAATGCTTGTCCACATGATACTTATCGTCGGCCGGCGTCAGCACTTCGGATTCGTCAATGTAATCCACGCCGAGCTCCTGCAGAACGGCCGCCTCGGCAAAGTGCCCGATTCGCACCTTCGCCATCACGGGAATCGTTACGGCGTCCATGATGCTACGAATCAACTCGATCGCGCTCATCCGCGCGACGCCTCCCGCGGCGCGAATGTCGGCGGGAATACGCTCGAGCGCCATGACGGCAACCGCGCCGGCTTCTTGCGCGATCGCTGCGTGTTCCGGCGTCACGACGTCCATGATGACGCCGCCCTTTAACATCTGAGCAAGCCCGCGCTTGACGGTTATCGTTCCGGTGCTTTCCATGTCGTTATCATATCAGCCCGACCCACGCCGGACCTGGAAGGGTTACGGCCGCGGCGACTCCACTGCGGGCGGCGGAGAACTCGTCGAACCGGCCGGCGAGGCCGATACCTGCGGGTTTACCGGGCCGACCGAGGGCGTAATCGTCGGCAGCGGTTGTTGCCGCCAGATCGGCACGTTTGGTGTCGGCGTAGCCGTCGGCCGTGGCGTGGCGGGTCGCGGGCTCGGCGTCGGCGCCAGCGTGGGCAACGGCTGCGGCGGCACGCGGGGGTCGGGAAAGCGTGGATCGCCGGCCGCCGTGAGCGCCTGCGAGCGCTTCCAATCGGGGCCGTACGGATGCGCCGACGCGTCCGGCGACGGGCTCACGGAGATCGGACCGACCGACTCCAGCGACTGTTGCGTGGCCTGTCCGATCACGCGGTCGCCCATTCGTTGACCGATCGCGACGGCGGCCAACAACACGAGGGCTCCGGCGGCGAGCACGAGCGTGGGGAAACGCAGTTGTGGCTGCATTACCCTGCCATCATACGCGCGCGAGAGGCCGCAGCACGTCGAGTTTTGCCGCTCGCGCCTTGCGGTCGCTGGGCCTACCGATCAGATGAACCTCGCGCAGATCTCCGGCGCTCATATCGACGCGCGCGGTATGGCCGCGGAACTCCAACAGAACGTTGCGAGGACGATCGAGGTGATTGCACACGAAGATGCGCACGGCGCCCGATTCGTCCTCGAAGGCGATGGCGCCGACCTCCACCGGGGAAGTGGTGACCTCGTCGCTTACGTCGCGTCCGGCATAGATGCACGTGAAGGGCTCTTCCGCCGATAGTTCGGGCATGTCGCCGTAGATGACGTCGTTGCGCAAATCGATGACGTACGTGCACCGCCGCCCGCCCCAGTGGACCCGCGCGGCGGCCATCCATTGCCAGTTCTTCGGCCGAAGGGGCGCCAAGTGCGGCCGGCCGCTCGTGCGGTATCCGTTGAGGCCGCCGACCGTTTCGGCGACGGCCCAGAGGAACTTCGCGCCGGTCCAAGGCGAGAGGTAAATGCCGCGATTGCTGAGCGAACCGCCGTCGAACCATTCGGCGAACTCGCCCGGCACCGTATTGCTGGGGCTGCCGCCTTCCATTGCAGCGTACGTCGCATCGAGAAAGTGCACCGCTTCGTCCGTCATTCCGTTGCGCGCGAGCGCGACAGCATACCAGAGCGTTAGATCCGGCCAAATCCCTCCCAGCAGCCCGAATCCGTAGGAGGGGAAGTACCAAGCGTCCGCCGTCGAGATCGTTCGAATGCCGACCGGCGTAATAAAGTCGGCCTCCGAGAGCCGCTTTAAAATGGCGCGCCGCTCTTCTTCGTCGGCGATGTTGAACAACACCGGAAATATCTCGTCGGCCGTAAAGTTGTCCTGATAGTTTCCGTCCTGATCGTAGTTCAGCACGAACGCGACAGTGTCGTCATTGTAAAGGTAGTCCATCATCGCTTCGCGCATGCGCCGCGACTCTTCGCCGTAGCGCTGCCAGTGGTCGATGTCGCCGACGACGGCGCACAGCATGGCGGCGGCCTCGAGTGCGAACACGGCTTCCGCGTTGATCTCCGTGACCGCGCCGTCGAGCGTATAGTACGGAATGATGTTTCGCCACGACGAGATGCCGTAGAGATCGACGCCCTTCGCGCGGCAGTAGATCAGCCCGCGGTCGTCGCGCTGAGTCAGCAAGTAATCCGTCAGCTTGATCGCCATCGCTATGTGCCCGCGCACCCAGTCGTCGTCGAGCGTCGCGTTGTAGTGGTGCAGCATCGCGATGAGATGCAGCGGCGAGTCGTCGTTAATGTTGAGGTCGTAGTGCGTCTTGTAGCCGCTCACGCCTCGGACGTACTCCACCATCAGTCCGCTCTCTTCGATGGCGTCGTTGAAGACTTCGAGCGCGTTGCGGCTGAACTGGGGCCATAAGTAGTCGAAACCGTGCACCATCCATGAAGTGTCGCGCGAAACCAGGATGTCGGAGGGCGGCGAGTTCGTCGCGCCCCAGCCGTGAGGATACTGCTTGACGATCCGCAGCATGTTCGCTTTCGCCCAGACCACGCCGCGGCTGATCGTGGGCGACGGTGTGAGGAACCGCGCATCCGCTAGACGTTCGGTAAAGTATCGTTGCGTGTCGTGCAGCACGCGCTGATCGTACAGCAGCGCTTCGAGGACCGGACGGCTGCGGTCGGTGCCGTCCTTGTGATAGACGACGGCGAGCCGCAGCGATTCACGCGCGCCCGGCGCCACGCCGATGCGATACTTGAACGCCCCGAAGATGCGGCGGCTGACCAGCTCGGCCTGCTGCGGCGTCACGTCGCCAAACGTCTGAGCCTCGCCTTCTTTGGAGAGCGTGCCTTCCCGCATGGCGGCGAGCAGCACTTGCTCTCGTAGCGAGAGCTCCACGGCGGCAGGCGCCCGCGACCCGCCCCACCAACGCTCGGCGCCCGTTTCCAAGTTCTTGGAACAGACGTAGCGGCCGTCGTTCCACGCGCGCACTTGGTGCTCGGGTTCGCCATAAAACCGTTGCCCCACAAGCATCGCCCAAGGATAGAGCGACACTTCGGCGGCGACCGCGCTGGGATTGAAGACCGTTACGTCGATCACGAAACAGACCGCGCGGTCGAACGAGGGGCCGTTCGGCACGTAGAACGCCTCGGTTACGTGAACCCGATGCTCCAGCGTGAATTCCGAGATTTGCGCGTAGGGCAAAAAGGTGAGGTCGCGCTGGATCTCGTGCGGAAAGAACGTGCGATTGCCGATGCGATACGCGATGTGATGCGTTCCGAAGATGATTTGATCGGTGTCGGCGTCCCAAAGTCCGCGCACTCCGCCCTTTGCGGTCGATTGAGCGTACGTCTTGTAATTACCCAAAAGCAACCCGTAGGGCGTCTCCGACTCGTGCAGGACGTAGGCGCAAAACTCGTTTCGCTGCGCATCGTAACTCGAACTCATCAAGACCTCTAATATGCCGTCGGGCCTTACTGCGGCGGCGCGAGCACAGGCGCCTTCCGGCGCTGCGGCTAACGCATTCCAGCCTCGGATGCCAACGCTCGTGCTCGCGTCGCCGGCCAAGATCAATCTCACGCTGGAGATTTTGGCGCGGCGCGACGACGGTTACCACGGCGTGCGAAGCACGATCGTGCCGCTCGACTTGTGCGACGAAATCAGCATCGAACCGAGCTCTCGCTTCGCCTTCGAGTGCAACGTTCCCGAACTGCAGAACAATGAGAATCTCGCCGTCCGAGCGTTGCGCGCGCTGGGTGAACCGCCGCCTATCCGGCTCCGTCTGCACAAACGCATCCCGGCGCAAGCCGGATTGGGCGGCGGCTCGAGCAATGCCGCGACACTCTTGCGCGCCGCGATGGAGGGCGCCTTTGGACCGCAACGGGGGCGCGATTGGATGCGCGTCGCGCGCTCGCTCGGCTCCGACGTTCCGTTCTTTTTGGCGGGGACGGCAGCGCTGGTGGAGGGAACGGGAGAGCGCGTCACGCCTGCAGGCGCTTTGCCGCGATGGCACGCCTTGATCGTCAAGCCGCCGGTCGCGGTCTCCACGTCCGAAGCCTACCGGAGACTTGACATGGTGGAGCGTGGCGTTCGGCCACGCAAGGGCTCCGTTTCAATCGCGGCGCTCGAAGCGCTTCAACGCGAGCAGTTCGATCGCGTCGTAGCCCTGCTGCACAACGATTTTCAAGAACCGATTGCACGCTGCAGCGCGGAAATTCGCCAGACCTTCGAGGCACTGCACCTCGCCGGGGCGGGTAACGCGTTGCTGGCGGGCTCGGGTTCGTGCGTCTTCAGCCTCGCGGAGACGGGGGCGCAGATCGAGGCGCTCGCGTCTCGGGTGAAACTGCCGGCCGAGTATCTGCGCTTCGCGACGTCCTTCGCCCGTACAGCGAATTGGCGAGAGCCGTGCTCGACGCCGTAGTCTTGGCCGGCGGACCGCACGACGCGATAGCGCGTCTGCAGCCCGGCGCGCCCAACAAAGCCTTCGTCGAGATCGACGGCATCACGTTGGTGGGTCGCGTCCTCGCGGCGTTGCGAGGTTCGTCGCACATCCGGCGCATCGTCGCCGTCGCACCGCTCGCACAGCGCCACCATCCGGCCCTGACGCTCGTTGACGATCTCCGTCCCGACGGCGTGCACATCACCGAAAGCCTGCGCAACGGACTGCGAGATCTCGCCCCTGACGCGGATGCGCTGGTCGTCGCATCGGATCTTCCCGTGCTCACGCCGGCGGCCGTCGACGACTTCGCGCAGCGGGTGCTGGCGCTCGACGCGGACATCGCCTATGGCTGCGTCGAAAAGACCGCGCACCTGCGGCGCTACCCCGCCGTGCCACACACCTGGGCGCACATGCGCGATGGCACCTTCTGCGGCGGCGGAATTGTGGGAATGAAGCCGCGCGTGCTTCCATTGCTCGAACGCTTCATCGAGCGTCTCGGCGCGGCGCGCAAACATCCGTTCAAACTCGCGTCCCTCTTCGGTTGGGACATGCTCGCGCGCTACGCGGTTCGCCGCCTCACCATCGCGCATGCCGAGGCTCGCGCGGAACACCTCCTGGGCGCTCGGGCGCGCGCGGCCATATCGCCTTATCCCGAAACGGCGGTCAACGTCGACCGCGTGACCGACGTCGAGCTCGCGCGCCGCCTCGTCACGCCTTCCGTATAAAGCCAGTCTACGGCGAACGCCAGCGTTTGAAGAGCTCGTTTGCGATGCCGAACTGGTCGAGCGCCTTGCCCACCGAGTGCGCGATGAGCTCCTCGACGCTCTGCGGATTAGCGTACATTGCCGGCACCGGCGGCAGAATCACGGCGCCCATCTCTGCGAGCAGCGAGAGCGTGCGGAGATGCCCCAGGTGGAGCGGAGTTTCGCGCACGACCAAAACGAGCCGGCGCTTCTCCTTCAGGCACACGTCGGCGGCGCGCACCAGCAGGTTGGAGTTCATCGAATACGCGATCGCGCTCGCGCTCTTCATCGAGCACGGAATGACGAGCATGCCGTCGGTGAGAAAAGATCCGCTCGAGATCGCCGCGGCGAGATCGTCGTCGCGGTGCGCGACGTCCGCGAGGCCTTCGAAATCCTCGCCGGCCATGTCCGTTTCCAGTTCGATCGTCCGGCGCGCGGCTGCCGTCAGCACCAAGTGCGTCTCGATTCCGCCGACGGAACGAAGCGCTTGTAACGCCATGTAGCCGTAAAGGCTTCCGCTGGCTCCGCTGATTCCAACGATGATGCGCCGCATCTACTGTCGCGCTTCCACTGCAACAGGCCTTATACGCAGCTTGCAGGGGCGCCTGGTGGAAACTGTAACTTGGGATGGTGGTGCCCAACTGCGCCCAACTCGGTGTCTTTCTCGACGACGCGGTGGCGTGGCAGCGCGACGGCACAAGCGCATCGCTCGTCCGTCTGATCACTGCTCCATGGTCGGGTGTCGAGCACGACGTCGGCGCGGCGTATGCCGCATTGGGACGCCGGGGCGTTTCGATCCTGGAAACGATCGAGCGCGGTCGGCTATCGGCACCGCCCGATCAGCGGGAGCAACTCTTGCGTTTTGCTCGCAATGCGCGCCGCGTGCGCGAGCTGAGCACCGAACGCGACGATGCGGCCGTGCGCGCCGCCGTCGCGGATATCTTCGGCCTGGGCACGGTGGCCGCGGAGGAGCCGCCTCCGTATGGCGTGCCGGCAGATGAGGAATTCGTCCTAGCGGATCCGCGCGAACCGGAGCCGAGCGCGCCGATTCCGCCCTGGCGGCACCACTTCAGCGCTTCCTCGCTCAACACGTACGCGGAGTGCGCGCGCAAGTGGTTCTATAAGTACGCGTGCGGAGCCATCGAGGATCCGGCGTCCTCCGCCGGCGTCTATGGCAAGGCGCTGCACGTAGCATTGGAAGATTTTCACGGCGAATTTCCCCGTCCGCGGCGCGGTGACGAGGCTGCAATGCGCCGACGCATTCGCGAGTGCGTCAACTGGGCGTTCAACGCATCGCGTGACGGCTTCGCGACCGCGGTGGAGTTCGCGCTGCAGGTGCGGCGTGCTCAGCGAACGGCCCAACGCTACGTGGATTGGCTCATCGTACAGGCCAAGGAGGCACCCTTCGTGGTGCTCGGTCGCGAGGTCGCCGCAAGCCTGGAAATGGATGGCCGTCCGTTCGTCGGCTATATCGACCGGCTCGACCGCGACGAGATTTCCGGTGGAGTCCGCGTCGTGGACTACAAGACCGGACACATCGCCATGAGCGCTTCAGAGTATTGTGAGAAGGTGCGGCGGTTCCGTGATTTCCAACTGCCGTTTTACTACTGGGCGCGCACCGCTGAAGGCGACCGCGTGACCAAGCTCGTCTTGATCCCTTTGAAGGACGCCTTGCTCGACGTGCGCCCGATCGTTTTGGACGTCGTCCCGCGTGGGGGCCCGAATACCCGCGACGAGGCGTGCGGAACGATCGGTACCGACGAGCTCGAGCGTTCGCGAACGCGCATGATGGAGCTGAGCGATAAGCTGGCCTCGGGAACGATGCACCATTGCGAGCCAACGAAGGAGAGCGAGGCGTGCACGTACTGCGCGTACGCGCTGGCTTGCGTGCAACGGCCGGCCCAGAAGGCTCGGCGCTTCGGAAGTTGATCGCGCTCGACCTGAGCGAGGAACAGCGGCGTGCCGTCGAGGCGCCCTGGGATTGCTGCGTGGCCATCATGGGACCACCCGGTAGCGGGAAGAGCTTCGCGCTACGCCGGCGCGCCGCGCGCGCCCGGGAAGAACTGGCCGCCGCCGTGCTGGAACTGAACGCAGAAAACAGCCTCGATGCTTTTGCGTTCTCACTGCTGAAGGAGCGCCACCCGTACGTGCGGCTGGTAGACGACGCGGAGGCTGCTTTGCTCTTTGAGGGCGCGTGCTCGTCGCTATTGTCGCTCGAGTGGCTCGAATTCGGGGACGGCCTCGACTTTGAAGTGTCCGGTCTGCGTACCCCCGAGCGGTTCATCGCCGCGGCGTTTCGCCTCATTCGTCGCCTGCGCGATGCGGCCGTGACGCCGGATGAGTTCCTTTCGGATGCGCTGCGCGGCGCCGCCGAATTCTATGCCAAACCGCCCAACTTCGCGGACCCGGCTTTGCTCGTGGCGACGAAATCGGAATACCACGATTCCCTCGACGTTACGACGGACGAACTGCTGCGCCAACGGCATGTCGAGATAAACCTCGCCAAGATCTTGCACAAACTGTTCGAGGCCTACGTCGGCCTCGTGGAATCGCGAGGAACGATGACGGGGCGCGACGCGGTCATCGCGGCCACTAACCTTGTGCGAGCTGACCCCGTGTTCGCGTCGCAGATGCGTGAACGGTATTCCGTCGCACTCGTGGACGAGGCGCAAGATCTCACCACCGCCCAGCGCGCCTTCCTGTCGGCGCTCTTCGGCGAGTCCTTCGCAGGCGTAACGCTCTGCGGGGATCCCGCAGCGGCCATCTCGCGAATACGCATGACCGCGCCCGAGGCGGTGTTCGCGTCGGCTCGCGAGCGCGTGGAGCTGCCGCAACGGCGATTGTCTCCGATCTCCGTGGAACGAGCGGCCACGGTTCGTGACGAACGAGCGACGATCGTTGCAACGGTGCGCGCGTGGCTCGAGCGAGGCGTGCCTGCGCGCGAAATAGCGGTGCTGTTTCGGTCGGTGGAAGCCATCGC
>JAFAQW010000101.1 GCA_019245995.1 Vulcanimicrobiota bacterium
TGCCGGCGAGCGCCTGCGTGACGATCAACTCCGGAATCCAGCCGTCCCACTGCAACATCTCCATCGTCGCGCGAATCTCGCGCCGAAGTTGGTCGGCCATCGGATGATCGGCCTTATTGACGACAAAGACGTCGGCGATTTCCATGATACCCGCCTTGAGCACTTGAATGGAGTCGCCGCTTCCGGGCTGCAGCGCAACGAGCACCGTGTGCGCGAGCTCGGCGATGGCGACCTCACTCTGTCCGACGCCGACCGTTTCGATGAGCACGACGTCGAAGCCGAAGGCGTCCATCAGGAGGACCGCGTCGGCGGTCGCTCCGGCCAGGCCCCCCAAATGCCCGCGGCTTGCCATCGAACGAATGAATACCGACTCGTCGGTGAAATGCTCGGCCAAGCGAATTCGGTCGCCGAGCAACGCTCCGTGAGAGAAAGGCGAGCTCGGGTCGACGGATACGACGCCGACGCGCTTGCGCAGCGACCGCGCCTTCCGCACCAATCCGGCGGCCAGCGTGGATTTGCCGACCCCGGGCGGCCCCGTTAGACCGATCGTCATCGCGCGACCCGTTCTTGGATAGACGGCGCGAACGAGATCGCGGCCTCGCCCGGATTCCGCCCACGAGATCGCGCGCGCCAGGGCGCGCGGCTGCTGCGATTCGAAGTCGCGAAGGAGCTCTTCGTATGCGGGCGGCCTGCTCAAGGACGACTCCTTTGCGGTCCCCGGCAAGGCCGAACCTCTCGTGGCAGAAAATCTGGCGCGAAATGAATCAAGGTTATTATCGCTATCCGACGATCGCCGGCGATCGTCTCGTCTTCGTCTGCGAGGACGACCTCTGGAGCGTGCCGCCGGAGGGCGGCGACGCGGTCCGCTTGACGGTGAGCTTCGGCGCATGCTCGTATCCGCGGCTCTCCCCCGACGCGCAATGGATCGCGTTCACCTCCACTGACGAAGGGAACCCAGAGCTGTACGTCATGCCGGCGCAGGGCGGAGAGCCCCGGCGTCTGACGTTTCTCGGGTCCACGGTGCTATGGGCGTCGTGCTGGAGCGAGGACGGCAACGACGTGTACTTTTGTGCGAATCCCACGACGTGGTACGAAGGCGAAACGCGCCTGTTCGCGATCGGCAAAGGCGGCGGCACGCCCCGCGAGCTCGAGCTCGGCCACGCGCGGTCCCTGTCGCGTGGGCCACGCGGACGCATCGCGATTGGACGCAACGCCGCGGATCCCGCAAGATGGAAGCGCTACCGCGGAGGCACGTCGGGCGAAATCTGGCTCGATCAAAAGGGCAACGGTCGCTTTGCGCGTCTCGCCTTGCCGGACGGCAATCCTTGCTGGCCGATGTGGATCGGCGCACGCATCTTCTTCCTCGCGGACCACGAAGGCGTCGGGAACATCTATTCCGCCGCGCCCGACGGCACGGACGTCACCCGGTACACGCACGAAAAGGAATATTACGCGCGCTTTCCGAGCAGCGACGGGCGGCGCATCGTCTACAGCGCAGGCGGACAAATTCGCAGCTATGACCTTGCGTCGCAAAGCGTCGCCACCGTCGAGATCGCCACGCATTCCGCGGCTCCCCAAACCGTCCGCCGCTTCGAAAACGCCGGCGAGTCGCTCGATCGCTTCGCACCGCATCCCGACGGCACGATGCTGGCGTTCGACTCGCGCGGACAACAGTTCACGATGCCCCTTTTCGAAGGAGCGGTCACCCGCCACGGCAGCGGGAGCGGCGCACGCATTCGCCTCACGCAGTGGTACCACGATGGAAAGCACGTCGCGTTCGTGACGGACCAAAACGGCTACGAGCAGATCGCGATGTGCCCCTCGGACGTGCCGGGCGAGGTAAAAATGGTCACGAAGGGCGACGTCGGTCGCATAACGGACCTCGCGTGTTCTCCGAATAGCAGCGTTATCGCGTTCGCGAATCACCGCCACGAGCTGTGCGCTGTCGATGCGGACGACGGGAAGGTGCGTGTGCTCGATCGCTCGGAGTCGCATCGGATTGAAGATTTGGCTTTTTCGCCGGACGGCCGGTACGTGGCGTACGTCTGGTATCCCGCATATGGAACGTCCATCATACGGGTGGCAAAAGTCCGTTCCGGAAAAATCCATAACGTGACGTCGCCCTTACGGGTCGACGAGTCGCCGGCGTGGGATCCCGACGGGAAATATCTGTACTTCATCTCGACGCGCGACTTCAATCCGGTGTACGACGCGTTGCAGTTCGACTTAAGCTTTCCGCAGGCGAGCCGGCCCTTCGTCGTGACGTTACGCGCCGACGTTCCTTCCCCGTTCGTCCCGAAGCCCAAGCCCATTCACCACGACCACGAGCGCTGGCGCGAGCAACCGAAGGACGACAAGAAGCCCGTACGCGTCGAGGTGGATTTTGAAGGGATCGCGGGACGCGTCTTGGCCTTTCCCGTGGACGAAGGCGACTACCATCAGATCGTAGCGGCACGCGATCGCGTACTCTTCACCAAGTTTCCGGTCAAGGGTATCAAACCGACCCGCCGCGAGGATATCGAACACGACGATCACGGAATGCTGCTCGCGTACGATTTCGAGCAACAACGCTTAGCCACTATTGCGGGCGAATGCGACGAGGTTCGGTTGGCTCAGGATGGGCGCACGCTGATTTACCGCTCGGCCAATCGCCTGCGCGCGATCGACGCGCTGGCCGAGCTGCCCGACGAAGAGCAGGAGCAAAAGCCGCCGACGGAACCCGGCCGCCGCAGCGGCTGGATCGACCTCGAGCGCGCAAGCGTCGAGATCGTTCCGCGCGACGAATGGTCGCAGATGTATCGGGAAGCCTGGCGCATGCAGGCCGAAAACTTCTGGGTCGCGGACATGAGCGACATCGATTGGGATCGCGTCTACGACCGCTATGCGGTGCTGCTTCCCCGGTTGCGGACGCGTGGCGAGCTCTCGGATGTGATCTGGGAGATGCAGGGCGAGCTCGGCACCTCGCACGCGTACGAATACGGCGGCGACTATCGAGAGCCGCCCCAGTATCAACGCGGCTTCCTCGCCGCCGACCTCCGCTGGGACGATGGCTGCAAGGGTTATCGTATCGAGCGCATCTATCGCGGGGACTCTTGGAATCGCGAGAGCGATTCGCCGCTGGCGGAGCCGGGACAAAACGTTCGGGAGGGCGAGTGCATCGTGGCGATCGGCGGACAGCGTCTCTCCCGCGATCGTGGGCCGGAACGCCTGCTGGTCAACGCATCGGAACGCACGATATCGCTCACGCTCCGCGACAAGAAAGGACACGAGCGCAACGTCCTCGTCAAGGCGCTAGCCAGTGAAGCGGCGCTGCGTTATCGCGCTTGGGTCGAAGAGAACCGCCGCATCGTCCACGAGCGAACCGGCGAACGCGTCGGCTATCTCCACATTCCGGACATGGGTCCCTGGGGCTTTTCGGAGTTTCATCGAGGGTACTTGAGCGAGTTCGATCGCAAGGGGCTCATCGTGGACGTGCGCTACAATCGCGGCGGCCATGTTTCGCCGCTGCTGTTGGAAAAGCTCGCGCGGAAGCGCGTCGGCTACGACTTGCCGCGCTACGGCGCCGCAGTTCCCTATCCGCCGGAATCGGTTGGCGGACCAATGGTCGCGATCACGAATCAATTTGCCGGTTCGGACGGCGACATCTTCAGCCACTGCTTCAAACTGTATAAACTTGGTCCGCTCGTCGGCAAACGCACGTGGGGCGGTGTGATCGGCATCGATCCCTATCACCATCTCATCGATGGAACGCTCACCACGCAACCCGAGTTTTCGTTTTGGTTCACCGACGTCGGATGGGGCGTGGAAAACCATGGTACAGATCCCGACTACGAAGTCGATATCGCGCCCCACGATTATCGCAACGGCAAAGACCCGCAACTCGAACGCGCGCTCGAACTCATGGACCGAGCGCTGGAACGTTACGCCGACGTGCGACCCGATCTCTCGACCCGCCCGTCCCTGCCGCTGCCGTCCCTGGCGTGAAATGGATCGCCCTGCTCGTCCCGGCCGTCATCTACGCGTTGAGCGCTTCGCACGAGCCGGGATCGTGGGACACCGCCGAGCTGCAGGGCGTGCCGTTTATTTTGGGCATCTCGCACCCCACGGGATTCCCCTTCTATGTATTAGCCGGCTACGTCTGGTCGCATGCGGTGGCCCTCGACACGGTGGCGTGGCGCATGAACGTGATGAGCGGCATGGCCGTGGCGGTTGCATGTACCGCTGCGTACGCGACGGCGCGCCTTCTCGGCGCCAGGCGTCTGATTGCGCTTACGGCGACGCTGTGGTTCGCCGTCACGCCAAACATCTGGTCGCACGCATCGCGCGCCGAAGCGCAAGACGTTGCATTCATGTGCGCCACGCTGGGACTCTATGCGATGTTGCGATGGATGAAGGGCGACTCGACAGGTTGGTTCGTAGCCGCGTTTGCGCTGTGCGGGCTCGGCATCGCCGCGCACCCAAACGCGCTGTGGATCTTCCCGGCCTTGATCGTGGGAGCGGTTGCCGGACATCGCGGCGCCGCCCGCCAGCGCGCGCGCGCGCCGCTGCTCGTGGCGCTCGCCGCCTTTGTTGCGGCGATCTTGCTGTACGCCTATCTGCCGCTGCGCTCCGCGTACGTGGTGGCGCGCGCGGTCGACCCGACGCAAACCCTGCCGGGCGCGGGCGGCGGAATCTTCTGGAACTATAACGATCCCCGAAGGCTGGACGGCCTCGTCCGTGAGCTTTCCGGTAGCGAGTTCCAAACGCCGGCGTATCTCGCCGCTTCGTTCAACCCAATCCACTTTTTTTCGGCGCCGCTCACTTTTCTCACCGACGCCCGCGCGCAGTACGGCACTGTAGGAGCGGTCGCAATCCTTGTTGGACTCGTCGTCAGCTGGCGGCGCGACCGGCGCGCAACCCTCGTGCTCTTGCTGGCGGCCGTTACGGGTCTCGTTTTTTCCGTCATCTATCCCAATGAGAGCGACGTGGAGCGATATCGCCTGTTGGTGCCTTGGGTCGCCGTGCCGTTTCTCGCCGCGCTGGCGCCCCGCCGCTTTGCCGGTAAGCCGAGATTGACCGACGCATTCCACGCTCTGTTGATTGTGCTCTTTGTTCTTGCGGCGGCGTGGAACGTGCGACAACACGCGTACTTCTTCAGTCACGCCGCCGGTGAAGGGGGCCGTTGGGTCATCGACGCGGTGCGGCCGTACGTCGGGCGCAACGACGTGATCGTGACCGGTTGGCTCGATGCGACGTCGCTGGCGTACGGAGCATACGTGGACGGCAGCCTGCGCGAACGCATCGTCGTTAGCGATAATTCGTTACGTCTCGGTCTCTACGAACTGTGGGCGCGGCGGCACCGCGTCTTCGTTCTCCTCGATCCCCATGGCACAAAACTGTTGCCGGGAGCCCAAGATTTCGCGAGAATCGACGACTACCACGAGCTGTACCTCGTGGAGCGCTAGGGACCGTGCGGCTTGAGCGCTTGACATCGCGCCGAGCCCTTCCTATATAATTCCTTTTCCTCGGAGGTCGAAATATGAACGTTAACGGCGCCGCAACGCTGGAGCAGCGATGGGCATCGGACAGCCGCTGGCAGGGAATCGAACGCCGTTATGACGGCGACGCGGTGCGACGCCTGGCCGGAAGCGTCACGCAGGAACACACTCTGGCGCGAATCGGCGCGCACCGGTTATGGGAATCGTTGCAGCTCGACGAGCCGACGACCGCGCTTGGCGTCGTCACGGGAAATCAGGCGGTGCAGGCAGCCCGCGCCGGAATGCCGGCGCTTTACTGCAGCGGCTGGCAAGTCGCTGCCGACGGCAACGTGGCCGGGGAAATGTACCCCGACCAAAGTCTCTATCCGGTCAACAGCGTGCCGGCCATGGTCGAGCGCCTCAACAATGCGCTCACGCGCCTCGATCAAATCGAGTCGCTGGAAGGCCGAGGCGGCGCGCATTGGTACTTGCCGATCGTCGCCGACGGCGAAGCCGGATTCGGTGGTGCGCTCAACGTCTTCGAACTCACGAAGGCGATGATCGTTGCCGGTGCGGCGGGCGTTCATTTCGAAGATCAGCTGAGCTCTGAAAAGAAGTGCGGCCATCTCGGCGGCAAGGTATTGATTCCGACGCAGCAAGCGATTCGCCATTTGATCGCGGCCCGCTTGGCCGCCGACGTACTGGACGTTCCGACCGTTATCATCGCGCGCACCGATGCGGGCGCTGCGAAGATGGTGACCAGCGACGTCGATCTGCGCGACCGCGCATTCCTGACCGGCGAACGCACCTCGGAAGGATTCTTTCTCACGCGTCCGGGGATCGAGGCCTGCATCGAGCGAGCCGTCGCGTACGCGCCGTATGCCGATCTGTTGTGGATGGAAACGTCGGAACCA
>JAFAQW010000222.1 GCA_019245995.1 Vulcanimicrobiota bacterium
TTCATTGACGGCCGCCGCGCTCAGCGCGTGCACGAAGGCCGGCGTTACCGGTGGGCCGGCGCCAAGCACGCACTACTTACGGATTGCCGATGGCAGCGGCGACGTTCCGACGCTCAACCCGCACCTCTTCACCGAGACCACTCTCGGCTACATCTCCCAGATGACGCAAGCGTATCTCGCCAGGTACGACGCGCAGAACCGGCCCTATCCCGAACTGCTCACCGTCATCCCAACGCAGGCCAACCACGGCATCAGCGCCGACGGCGACACGATCACGTGGCATTTGCGCCGCGGGGTGCGCTGGTCGGACGGGGCGCCCTTCAATGCGGACGACGTGGTGTTCTCCACCAAAGCGGTGCTCAATCCGGCAAACAACGAGGTCGGCCGCGACGGCTGGAACTTGATCACGAAGATCGACGAGCCCGATAAATATACGGTCGTCTATCACCTCAAACATCCTTATTCGCCGTACATCCCCACGTTTTTCGGCAGCGCCGGTGCGAATCCGAGTGTGCTGCCCGCGCATCTCTTGGCGCGATATCCCAACATCAACAACGTGCCGTATAACTCGAAGCCGGTCGGCATCGGGCCGTTTCGCGTCGTGCAATGGAAGCGCGCCGACAGCATCGAGTTGGAGGCAAACCCCTATTACTTCCGAGGGAAGGCGAAGATTGCGCGGATCACGTTCAAGCTGGTGCCCTCGCGCGACACGCTGCTGACGCTGCTCCAGACGAGCGACATCGATCTCTGGCCGGAAGTCCCCGCGTCGTACATTCCAAAAACGAAGGCCATCGATAAGGTCGACACGGACGTCCGTACCGGCATCTATTACGCACACGTGGACTTCAACGTCCGGCGGCCGCTGGTGGCCGACGTCCGAGTCCGCAGCGCCATCCGGTACGCCCTCGACCGGCGCGAGATGGCGACGAAGATTCAACATGGCTACGTGACTCTCCAGGAGAGTTTCGTGTCCCCGGTGCTTCCATTTGCGCCGAAGGGGATACCGTTCGTCGAACACGATGCCGACAAGGCCCGTCAGCTGCTCGATGAAGCGGGTTGGAAGGTCGGTCCGGGCGGCATACGGGTAAAGAACGGGGTTCGTCTGATGCTGCAGTTTCCGTACTATACCGGCGTCTCCACGGCGGACGATACGGTGGAGCTGATTCGCGAGCAGCTGCGGGCTGTCGGCATCGACATCGAAACGCGCAAGTACGCTCCTGCGATGTTCTTCGCTCCCTATCAGAACGCGGGCATCGTCTACGGCGGCAAGTGGGATATGACGATGTTCGCCTGGCAAGACATTCCCATTCCAGACTACTCGAACACCTTCGAGTGCAACCAGAGTCCGCCGAACGGCCAGAACGTCACGCGATATTGTAACGCGCGAGCCGATGCGCTGATGGAGCAGATCAAGGGTACCTACGATCCCGCGAAGCAGCAGGCGGCGTTCGACCGTCTCGTCCGAATGATCGTTGCCGACGTGCCGACGATCGTCTTGGACGTATACAACGTCGGGTTCACGCATAACAAGAATCTAGCGGGATTCGATCCCGGCGCCTTTACGCCGTTCGATAATATGTCGAACGTCGATATATAAGGTAGGCGAGCGAAGCGCAGCCGAGCAGCGACAGCGAACGCAACGCGGCCGAAACCGGCGAGGCCGCAAGCAGACCGCTCGCGCGCTGCTCCGCGAGCCAAACGGTTGCCGCGCTGGCGTCCGGCGACGCATGGAATCGCCCGAGCGCGTCGGGCCACACCGGCAGCGGATGCGCGTGCGCCGCGGCGCCGGCCGCAGCGAGCACCAGCGCCATCGCGATGATTGCGGGACCCAACCGGCCGGGCGACGGTTCGAGCGCACAGAAGGCGGCCGTCAACGCTACCGCGAGCAGGGCGATCTGCGCGATCCCCGTGGGGCGCTGCGCCATGCCGAGCCAGTCCGTGCCTGCGAGCAGCGTCGCGGGCAGCGCGACGGCGCGCATCCCGTTGCCGCTGCGCAGCGCGCACCAGACGACGGCCGGATAGGCTACTAAGAGATCGTGCTCGTGGAAGAACGTGGTGACGAACGGCAGCAGCGCCGAGAAGACGGCGAACCGGGCGAAGCGGTCGGGAACGTGACGCCAAACCACGACGCTGAAAGCGATCGTTGCAAGCGCGCACGCGAGCGCGACGTACGTTGCGCCGGCGATCCCGGCGCCGAAACCGTACGCAATGGCCGCGGGCGTGAACTGGATCGCCACGAAGCGTTCGGCCGCGCCGTGTGCCGCGAGTACCGCGAGATATTCGAGCGGCCATTTCAGCCCCCACGCGATCGTGCCGAAAGCCACTGCCAACGTCGCGCCGATCGCGATCGCGATGGTTCGGCGATTGCGGCCCAACTGCGATACGAGTCCAAGTGCCACGTTCGGCTGCGACAGCGCCGCGCACACCATCACGGCTGCGCCGAATCCCCAAACGCCCGAGAGCAGCACGGCGAAAGCGGCGGCCGTAAATGCCGGCAGCGCCAGTTGTCCTAAGGCGGTGTCGCTCGTGATCGGTCCAAACGACGCGGCGAGCAAGAGTGCTCCGAGGAACGGTGTCACGGTGACGCGCGTGCGCGCCAACCAAAGCGCGCCGGTGACGAGCGCCAGCAACGCGATTCCGAGCATCGCGATCCACGCTGCGGCTGCAGCGCCGTACGGCATCCGCGCCAGCAAACCGAAGAGCAGCAGGGTCCAGGGCGGCGCGACGAACGGCAGAAGCTCGTCGCGGCCGGCGTCAACGCCCGGAATGCGGCGTTCGGCATCCCAAATGGCGCGGCCGTACGGATTGCCGCCGCTATTCCATGTCGCTCCGGCCGACCAATAGGATTCGAAATCGCGGAGAAATGGCCCGGGCGTCGAGTGCGGACGCGCGGGACCGACGGCGAGGAGCATTGCGAGGACGGCGACGCCGAGGAACGTCCACCGCGTTACCACGCCGCGCGCATCGCGGCGGTGCCCAGATGTGCCTGCGCCATCACTACGACGAGGCCGAGTACCGTCGCGAGATACCAGACGCTGATGCGCATGCGTGCAGCCGTCGTCAGCCGCGCGGCGCGCGGGTCTACGTCGCCGCGCCAGGCCGCGCTCATCGCCGGAAGGCCGAGCAACCCAATGATTGCGATGAACAGCACCGGAACGTGCAGCACGAGCGCGACGGCGATGAAGGCGACAAATCCCAAAATCCAAAGCGGTGGCCAGAGGACGCCGATGATTCGGCCGCCGTCGAACGGCGGCATCGGAATCATGTTGAACAGGTTGAGGAACGCCGAGAGGTCGGCGCAGGCATACCAAAAGCGCTCGTGCTGAACTTGACCGACGGCGTAACATGCAGCGGCTAACCCAAGCCCGACCAGCGGCCCTGCGAGCGCGATGTAGGCGTCGTGCTCCATGTCGTCGGGCACCGCGCCGGCCGTAAACGCGCCGAGCAACGGGACGAACACCGGCAGTCGCGCGGGCAGTCCGTAGGCTCGAAACGCGAAGTAGTGGCCCAGCTCGTGCGCGAGCAGCAACAACATGACCACGACCGCCAGTTTCCAGCCGAAGATCACGATGTAGATCCACAACGAGAGCAAGAACGTCCAACTGAATCCCAGCAGCTTCACGCCGACAAGTAACAGAAGTTTGAACTTTACGAGCAGCGCGACGAGCGCCGCGATCGCCGCGCCGATTCCGCCCCGACTCGGGCGTTGCGCGGGCTTCGGCGTCTCGTGTTCCGGTTCTCGCGAAGGCGGAAGGTATTCCATGCGGCTTTATTGGCTAGAAGTCGTATTCGAGCTGGGCCCGGTTATACTTGAACAGCGGTGAGCCGCCGAGAAGCTGCGTGTTCGACTGCGTTCGCTGCGCGTAGCGGTAGCGCAGCAGGAACCCGCGGTAACGTCCTTGGCCCGCGGCGCCGAAGTAGTATCGCCCATCGAGCGTCCAGACGTTCGTGCTCTGCGGCGCCAACGCATTGCCGTAGTCGTACCACGCATCGGTCGCGGCGAAGACGAACCGCCTATCGGGGGACGTGTAGGTCACGCCGGCCTTCCACGACGTCCCGGGCGCGCGCCGGTCGGCCATGCCCTGCGTGACGCTAGTCGTGAAGAACGGATCCGTGGCGTAGCTGTCCGTGTACGGGCTAGCCCATCCGCCGTAGTAGATTTCTGTTCGTCCGGTACTTTTGCTCGTGAAGCATTGTCCTGCATTGAGCGGAAGAAGGTATGCGAGCGTAGCTCCCTTCGCCGTGATTTGAAAGTTCGAACCGCACGTTACGTTTTGCGGCAGCAAGATCGTATCCGTACGCCACGGAATCGAATCGTAGCCGGCCGTGAGACGAACGTTCTTCGTCAGGTCGGCTCCGATCTGCACGCCGACATCCTGACTGACGATCTTCCCGAGGTACGAAAGCCCGCTGTTGCTTTCGAAGCCGCCCTGCAGCGAGATGAACGGCGCCCATCGGGCGCCCTTGAACGTGTACTTGCCGTCGAACCACCAAATATTGACCAGGTCGCCAATACCGTAGAAATATCCGTCGGCCGAGAAGCCCGATGATGCGTTCGCGTACCCGGCTTTGGCAAACGCAAATCCGTCGGTGTTGATGCCGTCACCGCCGGGAGCGTCGACGTTGGCGGGAAGTCCCCGCCCGCCGGCCGGATAGCTTGTAAGCAGCGTCTGCCGGCTGAAATCGGAACTCGTTCGATTTTCGAACGCGAGCATGTCGGCGGCTTCAAACGTCCAGTGCGTAACGCCGGAGTAGGTCAGATCGGCGCCTGCAAACGCCGCCGGCTTCAGGCGTGAATCGGACGGATTGGCCCACGGCGATTTGAACAGTTGGTATCCCAGTGCTCCGGAGTAGCCATACGCCTTGTACGCGAGATAGGCTTCGTCCAGTGTGCTCAGCGTGAAACCGGGGACCGTATCATCCGCGTTCGTATTGGGCGGGGTTTGCGTGACGCAGGCGCCGCCTTTTGCGTGATTCGCCGCGACCGCACACGGCCCGTTCATCGGATTGGCGTAAAAGTAGGTCGCCCCGATGCTCCATGGAAGGCCGCCGAATCTGTAGTCGGCATCTAGTGAGATGCCGGTATTCCACGTGGCTTGATTCACGCCGCCGTAGTTGTACTTTTCTCCGGGGGCGTAATC
>JAFAQW010000284.1 GCA_019245995.1 Vulcanimicrobiota bacterium
CATCGCCTATGGGGAGGCGCTCGCCATGATCGCGGGCGGCAGTGAGGCCACGGTATCGCCGCTGGCGATCGGGGGCTTCGCCTCGATGCGCGCGATGTCGACGCGCAACGACGACCCGGCGCGCGCGAGCCGCCCCTTCGATCGCGAGCGCGACGGCTTCGTCTTGGGTGAAGGCGCCGGCATCCTCGTTCTTGAGGAATACGAACAGGCACGAGCGCGCGGCGCGCCGACGTACTGCGAGGTGCTCGGCTATGGGCAGTCCGCGGACGCGTTCGATTTGGTAGCCCCCGATCCGGAAGGTAACGGCGTGCGCTTGGCCTTCGCGCGGGCCTTCGCGAGCGCGGGCATCGCCCCGACGGACGTCGACTACATCAACGCGCACGGCACGTCCACTCCGATGGGCGATCCCGCCGAGTCCAAGGCCATCGAGGCGAGCTTCGGCGAGGCGGCATATCGCATCGGCGTCAGCTCGACGAAATCCATGCACGGCCACGCGCTCGGCGCCGCCGGGGGGATCGAGGGCGTGGCGACGGCGCTGGCCGTGCATCACGATCTCATGCCGCCGACGACGAATTACGAATTTCCGGATCCTGAGTGTCGCTTGGATTACGTTCCGAACGTGGCGCGCTCCGCTCCGATTCGGGTGGCGCTCTCCAACTCGTTCGGCTTCGGCGGTCACAATAGCGTAATTGTTTTCGGCAAGATACGTTCGACGTAGAGCGGCGTCGTGAGCGGCGAGGCCTACCGGCGGCGCTTGCGCCGCGTGCTTCGCACTGCGGAGGTGCGCCGCGCGACCGACTTGATGCCGTTCGAGATGGCGCTGATGCATCAGAGCTACGCCAAGGAACAGGGCTGTGACTCCAACGAGCGCATGGAGTTCCTCGGCGATTCCGTCCTCGGCTGCATTACAGCGGAGTGGCTCTATGCGCGCTTTTGCGATGAGCCGGAAGGCCTGCTAACGCTGCGCAAGGCCGCGATCGTCAACGACGCGCAGCTCGCGCGTACGGCGCGCCGGCTGGGCTTCCCGGCGCTAATCAGGCTCGGCACCGGAATGCTGGCGGCGGGCGGCTCCGAAAACACGTCGATATTAGCGGACGCGTTTGAAGCATTCGTCGCAGCGCTGTATCTCCGTTACGGGATGGAAAAAGCGCGGGGCTTCGTGGTCGGCGCTCACATCGCGCACCTGGACCATTCAGCCGAAGCGCTGCTCGATGCGAAGACGAGGCTCCAGCATTACGCGCAAGAGCACCTCCGCGCGACGCCGATCTATCGCGAGGTGAGCCGCGGCACGCCGCAGCATCCCGCCTTTAAATCGAGGGTGAGCGTCAAGGGCAAAATTTTAGGGCGCGGCGACGGACCGTCGAAAAAATCAGCGCAGCAGGCCGCCGCCGCCGCGGCGCTGTTGACGCTCTTGCCGAGCTCCGCCGGATGAAGCTGCGCCGCATCAGCGCTTTCGGTTTCAAGACCTTTGCCGACCCCACGCGCCTGGAGTTCGAGGACGGGATCACGGCGATCGTCGGGCCAAACGGCTCCGGCAAATCGAACCTGGTGGATGCGTTCCGGTGGGTTTTGGGCGAAACGTCGATCCGTAGCCTTCGTTCGAACCGGCTGGAAGACGTGATCTTTTCCGGAAACGAGCAACGCAAGCCCCTCGGAATGGCCGAGGTCTCGATCATCTTCGATAACGGCGACCGCAGCTTACCGCTCGAGTATGCCGAGGTGGAGCTGACCCGGCGCGCCTATCGTGCGGGCGAGAGCGAGTACTTCATCAACCGCACGGCGGTGCGCTTGCGCGACATCGTCGATCTCCTCACCGGCACGGGCCTGGGACCCGGCTCGTACGCGATCGTCTCGCAGGGACAAATCGATGCAATCCTCACGAGCAAACCCACCGAACGGCGCGCGCTCTTCGAGGAAACGGCCGGAATCGGCAAGTTTTTAGCGCGTAAGGCGGAGTCGGTGCGGCGCCTCGAACGCACGGAGCAGAATGCAATCCGTCTGACGGATCTGATTTCGGAACTGCAACGACGCATCCCCGAACTGGAGACGCAGGTGCGTCGCGCCAAGCGCTATCGCCGCGTCCACGAGAGGGTGCGCGACCTCGAGATACTGGGCTATCTTCGCTCGAGCGCGTCCCGGCGTGCGGAGAGCGCCGCTCTGCGGGCGCGCTTGCAGCCAACGGAGGAGCGGCGGGATGCGGCCGCGGCGCGCGCGTCCTCGCATGCCGCCGAGTTGGCCGCCGCGCGGACGTCGCTGTACCGTGCCGAACTGCGCTTGGAGGAACTGCGCTCGCAGGCGCAACGTCAGCGCAGCGAACTCGCCGCCATGGAGGCTCAGTACGCCGCCGTGCTGGCGCGGCGAGAAGCCCTGGAGCGTCAGTCGACGCAGACGTCGGCCGACGCCGCGCGGTCCGAACAGGAGCGCGTCTCGCTGGCTGCGGCCATCGAACGGCTGGAGCGTGAAATCGCGCCCTTGACGCAACAGATCCAGCGAGCGCGCGAGCGCGATGCCGCCGCGATCAAGAGGCTTGCCGAGAGCCGGGAACGCCTCGATGCCGTCTTCAGCGAGCTGCGTACGATCGAAGCGGCGGCCGGAGAACTCGCGGCGCAAATGGCGGCGCGGCTCGCCAACGCGCAGAATTTACGCGCCGAGGCGGAACGGCTGGAAGCGGAAGAGCGCGTGGCGCGCGAGCGCGCCGAGCAACTCGAAATCCTGGCCGGCGGTGCGGGGCACCGCCATGCGGAACGACAACGAGCCGTCGCCGCGCTCGAAGAATCGCTGCTCGACGCAATGGGCCGTGCCGAGAACGCCGAGCGCGAGGCCCGCGCTGCGCAAGACGACGTCGCGCACGCGCTGTCCGCCGTGCACGACCTCTCCGGGGAAGTTCGAGCGGCCGAGTCGCGGTTGCACACGATCGAAGAGCTCGAGAACTCGCTCGAGGGCCACGTACCCGGAACCCGCGCGATCGTCGATGCCTGGCAGCGCGGGGATCTGGGCGGCATCGCCGGCATCGTCTCCAATCTCATTACGACTTCCCAACGCTATGCGCGCGCCATGGACGTCGCGTTCGGCGTCCGGCTCTCGAACGTCGTCACCGAGACCTCGGAAGACGCGCAGCGATGCGTCGAATTCCTCAATCGCACGGAGGCGGGCCGGGCGACGTTCTTGCCGCTGGACACGCTGTCGGGCAGGGAAGGCCGTCGGATCGATGAGCAGATCGCAAAAATGCCGGGCGTGATCGGCTACGCGCATACGCTCGTGCGCAGCGACCAGCGATACGCCGGCATCGTGAACTTCTTGGTCGGTAACGTATTGGTCGTCGAGCGGCTCGAAGTGGGCATCGAACTCGTGCGAGGACGCGGCGTTCGCGACACGATCGTCACGCTCGACGGCGAACAAATTACCGGCGGAGGCGCTATTACGGGGGGCCGCTTCACGCGAGAGCGTTCCATTCTCTCCAGGCGTTTTCAAGCCGAACACTTGCGGGAGATTCTGAGCGCCTTGCGCGGGCGGCTCGAGGAAGCGCAGGGGCGTTTGCGTTCTGCGCACGCACGCGCAGAGAGCGCGATTGCCGCGCGCGACGCGCAGCGGGAAGCTTTCGGGAAGACGCAATCGCAAGTCGCGACGGCACGCGCGCAACTGCACGCGCTGGCGCTCGAAGCGGAGCGCGCAAGCGTCGACTTGAAACACGCGCGCGAGCGCGGCACCGAGTTACGGAGCGCGGCGATCGACGCGCGCCGCCGGGAGGCCGAAAGCGAAGCGCCGCTTCCGGAAGGGAGCGAACACGCCGCGCGCCGCGCGCAACTCGAGAACGAGCTTGCCGGGGTGCGCGACGCCATCGCGGCAGCGGAGGCTGCGGCCGCCGGCGCCGCGGCGGAATCCGCAAACGTACGCGAACGCGCGGCCGCGCTCTCGGCCGAACGCGACGCGGCACGCGCGCGCTTGGGCATGCTCGACGAAAACAGCGAGCGCGCCGACGGCGCGCGCGAGGAGATGCTCGCCGAGATCTCGGCTATGATGGAGCAGACCCGCGGCGCGCACGCGCGCATCGAAGGACTTCGGCGGGGCATCTCCGCGACGGATGCTGAGCTCGACGTCGTTCGGCAAGAGCGTGAAGCGTTGCTGGCTCGTCAAACGCAGTTGGAATCCGATCAACGCTCCGCGGAACACGACGAACGCGAGATTGCCGCGGACGCGGTCCGCCAACGCACGCGTTTGGCGGAAGTAGAGGCCGAGTTGGGGATGCTCGTTTCACAGTTCGCGCAAAATCCCGCGACGGAAGAAGAGTGCGCCGAAGTCGCGGCGCGCTACGCGGACGCGGCGGATCCCGATCCCGCCGAACTGCCCCGGCTTCGGGACGAGCTCGCACGACTGCAAGCGAACGTCAACCTCAACGCCGAGGCCGAACGCGACGAGGTGGCGGAGCGCGAGCGCTTCCTGCAGGCGCAGTTCGACGACTTGACCGCGGCGCGCCAGACGCTGCTCCAGTCCATCAGCGAGATCGAGCTACAGACGCAGGCGCAGTTCAACGAAACCTTCGAACAGGTCGCCGGCGCATTTGCCGCGACCTACGAACGCCTCTTCCCCGGCGGACGCGCGAGAATGTGGCAAACCGACCCGCAGAACCTGTCCGAGAGCGGTATCGAAATCGCCGTGCAGCCGCCGGGAAAGAAAGACGTGGCGCTTCCCGCGCTCTCCGGCGGCGAGCGCGCCATGACGGCGGCCGCGCTGATCTTTGCCTTGATCGCCACGCGCCCCGCGCCGCTCTATTTATTGGACGAGGTGGACGCGGCGCTCGACGATGCCAACATCGATCGGTTCTGTACGATGGTTCGCGACTTTGCGGCGCGTTCCCAGATGTTAATCGTGACGCACAACAAGAGGACGATGGAGATGGCCGATCGGATCTACGGCGTGACCTCCGGCGAGTCGGGCGCTAGCGCGATCGTCTCGGTGGAGCTGGCGCCGCAGGCTGAGGCGTTGCTTGCCTGAGCCGCAGAGCCAACGCGCGGCGCTGTTTTCGCTCCACGACAAGTCCGGCGCGCAAGACCTGGCCACGGCCCTGACGTTGAAGGGCATCACGATTTACGCAACGGGAGGAACGCGCGATTTTCTGACACGGTGCGGAGTTGCGGCACGCGACGTCGGAGAGCTGACCGGTTTCGCGCCGCTGTTCGGCGAGCGCGTGAAGACCCTGCATCCCTCCATCTTCGGCGGTATTCTATTCGATCGAACCGACGCCGGCCATCGGGAGGAAGCGCGGCGCCACGCGATCCCCGAGATCGTCGTGGTCGCCGTCAATCTCTATCCGTTCGAAGCGACGGTGGCGCGCGCGGGGGTCACTCTCAACGAAGCAATCGAGCAGATCGATATCGGTGGCGTTGCGCTCGTGCGAGCCGCCGCGAAGAATTTCGGCGCCGTCAGCGTGCTGACGCACCCGGCGCAATACGCCGAATTTCTCGCGGCCCTCGCGTCAGAGATCGCGCCGAATCTCCGCCGTAAGTGGGCCGTGGCGGCGTTCGAGCGCACTGCCGAATACGACGTCGCAATCTCGCACTACCTCGCCACCGCGGGCGAGGTGTTGCCGACCGAGTTGCCGGGGGCGCTCGCGCTGACGCTACCGCTCGTCAAACGCCTGCGCTATGGCACGAATCCCCAAGAGCGTGCGGCCTTTTACCTCGCGCGCGCGGATAGGCTGCCGGAGCAACTCGGCGGCAAGGCGCTCTCGTACAACAACTTGCTC
>JAFAQW010000024.1 GCA_019245995.1 Vulcanimicrobiota bacterium
GCGTTTTTTAGCTGCGGCACGGCGGTACAAGGCGCGGGCGCGCGCGTCGTGTTCGCGCTCGCTCGCGATGGAGCGCTGGTCGGCAGCACGGCTTTACGCGCGGTTTCGGCGCGTCACCGCACGCCCATCAACGCCATCCTCGTCGCAACCGTCATTCCGTTTGTGTTCCTGCTGCTGGTCTTGGTGAATCCCGCCAAGCCGGTGCACGTTCTCTGGTTTGACTATCCCGCCAACGTCAACGCGCTCTATGCGCTGGTTTCGTTTGCGACCTCAGGAATTTATTTGGCGTTTCTGTTGACCGTTGCCGGCGCGTTGATTGCGCGGGCCCGCGGCCGGCGCCCGGACGGAGTCTTCACGCTCGGCGCGTGGGGCGTACCGGTCGCCATCGCAGCGGCCGTCTACCTCGGGGCGACGCTGCTGGACATCGTTTGGCCCGGGCCGCTGACCGGCGGTCGCGCGGCGTTCAACTACGGCTGGGTCACGCTGCTGATCATGACGGCAATCGTCGCGGTTGGCGTGGTGTTTGAAGCGCTCGCGCATCCGGCCGCAGCGAAGCAGTAGCGTCGCGGTCGAAACGCCAACCCTGACCTCATGACGAGCAGAGCGCGGAGCGTAGCGGCGGCGATGGCGCTCGCGGCGCTCGTTGCCTGCAGCCCGGGCTGGCCCACGGTCGCGTTGCAAGGGCCCGCCGCGCGTACCGGAACGACGTGGCTGCGCGCGGATGCCGCCAACAAGAAGCTGCTCTACATCGCCGACTCCGGAAAATTTATCGTGGACGTTTACACGTTTCCCGATCTCACACTGGCCGGACGAATCAGCGGCATCAATCGTCCGCAGGGCGAGTGCAGCGACGGCGACGGCAACGTCTGGATCACCGCCACACAGGGCCTTCAGATTGTCGAGTACGCGCACGGCGGCACGAAGCCCATTAAAGTGCTCGGCGATCCGGCCGGTTATCCGGCGGGGTGCGCGGTGGATCCCACGACGCACGATCTTGCCGTCACGAACCTCACCGGCTTCAGCGGCCCGGGCGAGGTATTGATCTACCGGCATGGCGGCGGAGCGCCCGCCGCCTATGCCGATCCGCATCAGTACTACTATTTCCTCGCTGCATACGATGCGCGCGGCAACCTCTATTCGAGCGGGCAAACCGCCAAGGCGAACTATGCGCTCTCCGTTTTGCGCAGCGGTGCTCACAAGATGTCCGGCCTTGCCATCAAGGGCGCCACGCTCTATTTTCCGGGAACCGTCGCGTGGGTGGGATCGACGCTCGTGTTGGGCGACCAGCTGTGCGGCAACCGCAAGGAATCGTGCTTTTATCGCGGCTCGCTCAGCGGTACAACCGTGAGGATCACCGGCGTCACGCACCTCAAAGGAGCGTGCGCCGTGGCGCAGGCCGTGGTCGAAGCGACGGAACTGATCGGGGGCAACGTGGCGCAATGCGGCCGCGGCGGCAAGGGTAGCGTCGACATCTGGCCGTATCCGCGCGGCGGACGCCCGATCAAGAGCGTCACCGGCGTGGACATGCCCACGGGCGCCGCGCTCAGCAACGCGCGCTAAGCGCGCTTACGGCGTTACGCTGAAGACGCTGCCCTCGCTGATGCTGCCGCCCCAGGCGGTCGTGCCGAACAGCGTCGTCCCGCTGCGCAAGAGATTCGCGTCGGGCTGATTGCCGTCGGGGCGCGCCGTAAAATTGTAAACCACTCGCTCCTTGCCTGCGGCGGTGATCCCGAAGATCGTGCCGTGGCCGAATTCGCCGCCGCCGCGCGTCGTTCCGTATAACTCGCCCGCCGACTCCGCCAGCCCCGCGGCGGGATAGGCGCCGTCTTCTGCCGTCTTCGTGCAGCAGACGAAACTGTGCAGCATGCGTTCTTTTCCCGACGACGGATCCACCGTGAAGACGGTTCCCAACCCGGCGCTTCCGCCGCCGAGCGTCGTGCCGTACAGCAGCCCGTCGCTGTAGACCAAACCGGCGACGGGATACGCGCCGTCGTCAAAGTTCACCGCGTACCGAAAGCGGTAGAGAATCTTCTCGCTGCCGGTGGGGTCGAGACGAAAGACCGTGCCGCAGCCGCGCGAACACAGCGGGGATTTCGTGCCGCCGTAGGTTGTGGTTCCGTACAGGTTGCCGTTCAGGGCGACGAGCGGACCGAGCGGATTCGCGCCGTCGGTTCCGCCGGCGAAGCGATACACGACGCGTTCGTTGCGTCCATTCGAGTCGAGCCGAAAGATCGTCCCGCAGCCGTTGAAGCATTCGTGGTTGACGTCGCCTCCGTATTGCGTCGTGCCGTACGCCAAGACACCCTCGACCGTCAAGCCCCCGATCGGCACGGATCCGTCTCCGCCTCCCTGGAAGGCGTGGAGCACGGCTGCGTTGCTTCCATCGGTGTTCACGCGAAAGACCGTGCCGCAGCCGCCGTAACATGCTGCTCCCCCGCCGCCGTTCGTCGTGCCGGCCAAGGCACCGTGCAGCGTTACGAGCCGCGAGGACGGCGCCGCGCCGCCCGTACCGCCGGGGAAACGATAGACGACCGACTCTTCGCCGGCGGGCGTGATTCGAAAGATCGCGCCGCATCCGGACGTACAGGCGCCGGTCACCGTTCCCCCAAGCTGCGTGGTGCCGTACAGCGTGCCCCCGACGGCGTGCAGCGCCGCCATCGGACGAACCCCGTCGCCCGACTTGTGGCGCTCGCCGAAACTGTAGAGCAGGCGATACGGCGTCGAATCGCCGTCCGGATCGTCGCGCGTGAGCGGCTGACGCAAGAAATGTGTTGCCGGCAGCGGCGCGCGGATTGGCCGGAATGCCGCGGGCGCCTTCGTAAAATCGAAACAATCGAAGAGATCGTCGGCGCGTACGTCGGTCGAGTGCAGCGATCCCAATCTGAAGACTTTCTCGCTAAACTTCAAGATCGATCCGAACTCGTGTTGCTTGTGCGACACGTAGTGACTTTTCGCGTACGGTGAAACGACGACGAGCGGGACGCGGAAACTCAACTCGTACGAATTATACTGCGGCGGAACGACGTGATCGTACCAGCCGCCCCAGTCGTCCCAGGTGATGAATATCGCGCTGCTCTTCCAGAAGCGGCTCCTTCCCACCGCGTTCACGACCGCCGCCACCCACGACGGGCCGGAGCCGTCGGTGACGGCCGAGTGGTCGGACGAGAGCGCAGTCGGGGTGACCCACGTGACGTTCGCCAGCTTTCCGTGCGCGATGTCGGTAAGAACTTGCGCCGGCGGCGCGATCACGTTGGCATATTGCGCCGGATCCTGGCGAATGCGCACGATCGCGTCGGGGCCGTTCCAGATGCCCGGACCGATGTACGCCTGATAGTAGCGCCAGCTCAGGTGCTTTGCGCCGAGCAAATCCATCAATGAGATGCGATCGAAGCAAGGATAGACGCTCTGACGCTCCTCGCCGTCGCGATCGATGAGCGTGACCAGCGCCTCGGGCGGCGAATCGCATCCGCCGGCCGGCTCGCCCAGCGGGCTCGAGGGATTCTCGGCCGCCAATAGCGGCGACCGGTCGGCAACGCTCGAGGTGCCGCTGACGATGTATTGATGCGCGGGGAAACTCGGCCCCTCGTTGGTTTGAAACATGCGATCCGCGAACGCATACCGCTCCGCGAGATCGAAGTATGGCTCTACCTCGGAATGCGGCACGTACGCGAACGCGCGCACGGATCGAGACGGGCACCAGTTCAGACCGAAGCATCGCGAGTCCACGTGGTCGAAGCCGTTCCAATCGCCGCCCGCGCGCTCGATATCGAAGGAAAAGTGCGAATGGCCGATGTCGTATGGGGCCGTGAGGCTTGCCGGCGACAATTTGACGCGCTGACCCTTGGAGTTGATTCCATATCCGACCGTGTCCGCGCCCGGGAGACCGTTGAAGAGATTATCCGGCGTCCGGTTCTCCTGGAAGATGATGATCACGTGCGAGATCTTCGTATTCGCGACCGTTGCTTGCGCGCGCGGCTGCGCCGGAGTGACGAGGACGGAGCTTTGAGCGCAGCCCGACAGCGCGAACGCGAGCGCCGCGACGCCGTGCCAATGCTTGAACCGGTTAGGTGCCGTAGCGCCGTTGGCGCGCGGCAAAGTCTGCAAGCGCGGCATTGAGCTCGACTTCGCCAAACTCGGGCCAATACGTTTTCGTCGTCCAGAACTCGGCGTACGCCGCTTGGAAGAGCAGGAAGTTGGAAAGCCGCAGCTCGCCGCCGGTTCGGATGATCAAATCGGGATCCGGGAGTCCGGCCGTGTAGAGGCGGCTTTGAATCGCACCGTCGTCGATGGAGTCCACGTCACGGACGCCCGCGGTCACCTCGCGCACGAGAGCGCGCACCGCGTCGCCGATCTCGCGGCGCGCGCCGTAATCGACCGCAAGATTCAACGTGATCGCGCGATTCGCCGTCGTTTCGGCGACGAGCTCTTCGAGCGCGCGACGCGTGGCCGGC
>JAFAQW010000236.1 GCA_019245995.1 Vulcanimicrobiota bacterium
TTTCGATCCGGTACTGAAACTTCGCGTTCAATTTATACCGGCCGACGCCCGCGAGATCGTAGCGCTTGTCGTCGAAAAACAACGACTCGAGCAACTTCTCGGCGTTCTCGGCGTTCTCGGGTTCGCCGGGCCGCAACTTCTTGTAAATCTCCTTGAGCGCGTCCTCGCGCGTCTTGATCTCGCGGTCTTTTTCGATGGAATTGCGAACGAGCGGGCTGTCGTCGAAGAGGTGGAGGATCGCCTCGTCGCTCTCCCAGTCGAGCCCCAAGTCGGGACGCGACAGCGCTCGAATGAACGTGGAAACGTAGATTTTGCGGTTCTTGTCGATCCGCACCCCGATCGTTCCCTCGGTCTCGTCGTTCTTGGTGCCGTTGTCGGTTTCGAACTCGATCCAGGCGCCTCGGTTGGGAATGATCGTCGCGTTGTAGGTCGGCCGCGCGTTGGTGTCCACGTCCTGGCTGTAGTAGACGCCCGGCGAGCGCACCAACTGGCTGACGATCACTCGTTCCGCGCCGTTGATCATGAACGTGCCCTTGTCGGTCATGAGCGGAAAGTCACCCATGAAGATCTCTTGGTCTGGGATGCCTTTGATCTCGCCGGACTCGGCGGTGATCAGTCGCACGCGGACCCGCAGCGGAGCGCTGTAGGTCATGTCGCGCTCGCGGCACTCCTCGATCGAATATTTGGGTTCGCCGAGCGAGTGCTCGCCGAACTCGAGGATCAGGTTCCCGGTGAAATCCTTAATTGGAGAGATCGATGCGAACGCTTCCGCCAAGCCCTCGGTCTTGAACCAATCGAAGCTGGCCTTCTGCAGCTCGATGAGGTTCGGCACTTCCAGGACGTGGGGAATCTTGGCAAAGGAGTGGCGCTCTTGCTTCGGGCCCGGCTCGGCGCGCTGCTCGATCGTGAACGCACCGGTCGGCATGGGGAAGGTAGACGGCATCACCCTCGACGCGCCGTCGCCGCCGGCCTTGGCCGCCGGGTTCGACCGCTTCGTCCTCGGCCGGCTCGCCTTGGGTTGGGCAGCCTCTACTGAACTCTTCGGTGTTGACTTCGGAGCCGTCGTCTTCGCCATTACTCTCTTTCTTTGCGGGCCAATCGTCGATTCAGTCAGCGCACCAAGGACTTTCGGGCACACCAAAAAGACGAAACACTGGCTCCCCTAGTTGGGAGGTGTCTCGCCCTTTCTCTTGCGGCGGCTTTCATGCGCCCCGGGGCATAGGCCAAAAGTTTAACACCCGTCGCCAGGAGCGTCAAGGAAACCTTCTTCCCTGCGGAACTCTTCGAGTTTTGTCGCAGGTCCCGCGCGGTCTGTTGCCGGATTCCATGGCACTCGGAGGGCGCAACGATGGATGGGACTCGCGTGATCGCTCGCTACATCGCCGTGGGGGCCTGCGCTACGGTGTGCGCCCTGTTGTGGACCGGCTGTGGAGGAAAGAACGCAATCCCCGCGAGCGTGTCGCCTGGTTTGGGGCCTCAAGGCAACGGTGCGGCCGCTGCCCGCTTGACTGCACGCTTCATGGTCCCTCATATGCGCGCGGCGGGCTGCGGTAACTCGGTGGTGTACGTCACGTCCTACAACAACACGGTCTACGTCTACGATCAGCGGCACAGCCACAAGACGCCCTGCGGGCAGATCACCGGCTTGGTGAATCCGCAGGGTCTCTTTGTGGATAAGCAACGCAATCTCTGGGTCGCGGTATTCGGCGACTGCAAGGCGCAGTTATCCAGCGTCTTTGAGTTCGCGCCGGGCGGCTCGACGCCGATCAAGACGCTGCAAGATCCCGCCGGCGCGGCAAGCGACGTGGCGGTGGACAACGTTTCCGGCACCGTATACGTGGCCAACTTCTTCAACTACACCAATGGCTGCGCGAGCGGGAACAACGGGGTAGTCGAGGTTTATGCGGGAGGTAGCACGACGCCGACGGGTACGCTGAGCGATCCGAACATGAACTATGCCTTCGACGATGCTGTTGACCAGCAGGGGAATGTCTACGTTACGTTCCTCAAACTCAACGGGCCCACCGGCGTCGGCCAGATCGATGAATGGATCGGCGGCGCAGGCTCGCCGAACAATCTCGGGATCACGCTGCAGGCGCCGGGAGGCATTCAAACGACAAAAACCGGCGCTTTACTGGTCTGCGATCAGTCCGTCGCGTGCGGCGACTTTGAACCCGGATCGACGACGATGACGCATCTCTTTGCGACCCAGCATCCCGGCTCGTTCGGCGTCGCACTCGATCGGCGCGAAGAGCATGCCTGGGTCGAGAATCCGGCCCTCGGCGCGCACGATCTCAAGCAGTTCGTCTATCCCGGCCCGGATAAGCGACCGCAAAAGGCGTTCACCGTTACCGGCGGCGGATATGCGGGCGTGGCGCTGAGTCCGCCCGCGCCGCAGGGCAAACCGTACTAGCCCCGCCGAGCCGTTGCCCTCGTTAACCACGGCGATCCCGGTCGATCCGCCGTGCCAATCGGTGGCTCAAGGCCGCCGGTACGGATTTGAGCGATGCGGGCGGCAAGGGCGTCGCTCGTGAGCCCGAACAGCGAGCGCTGCTTGTCTTGAGAGTCGTGTTGCACGAGCACGTTCGACACGCCAAGGCGTTCGACTTGAACGTTAAGCTCGTGGTCGGAAACGAACTCCGCGACGGCGGAGCCGAAGCCTCCCGCCAGCGAGTGCTCTTCCAGCGTGATGAGATGCGAGTGATCCCGCGCGAGCTCGAGTAAGAGCGCTCCGTCCAGAGGTTTCGCAAAGCGCGCGTTCACGACGGTGATCCCCGCGTCAGCCTCTGCGAGGTTCGCGGTTTCGCGATCGAAGGCATCGAGGGCGACGTCGAGCGTGGTGCCGTAGGCGAGGATCGCCACGTCCCGTCCGCGGTGTAACACCTCCGCCTTACCGTGCACGACCGGTGCGGGCACGCGCTCGTGCCTTCCGGTCGTGGAACCGCGCGGATAGCGAATGCCCACGGGACCGCTGCGCGATAGTGCGTGCTCCAGCATGGGCAACAACTCCGCCTCGGTGCTCGGCGCCATGAGCGTGAAGTTCGGCAGCGTCCGCAAGTACGCGATGTCGTAGAGCCCCATGTGCGTCGGCCCGTCGTCGCCCACGAAGCCGGCGCGATCCATGCAGAAAATGACCGGCAGCTCCTGCACGACGACGTCATGAACGACTTGATCGTACGCGCGCTGCAGAAAGGTCGAGTAAATGGCGCACACCGGCCGGAAGCCGCTCGTCGCCAGACCGGCGGCAAAGCAAACCGCGTGCGCTTCCGCGATCCCGACGTCGAAGTATCGGTCGGGAAAACGCTTGCCGAACTTTGCAAGCCCGGTGCCGTCGGGCATCGCGGCCGTGATGCCGACGACGCGCGGATCCTTTTCCGCAAGGGCGATCATCGCGTCGCCGAAGACATCTTGGAACTTCGGTCGGGCGCCCGAACTCGGCTTCTTTGCGCCGTTGTTTGGCTCAAATACGTTCGCGCCGATGCCGTGGAAGGTCCGCGAGTCGTGTTCCGCCGGCTCATAGCCTTTGCCTTTGACGGTGCGAACGTGCAAGAGCACCGGCCGATCGATGTCGATGGCGGTTTCGACGGCGTCGAGCACCGCGTCGTAGTTATGGCCGTCGATCGGGCCGATGTAGCGGAAGCCGAGCTCCTCGAAGATCACGGCCGTTTTCTCGGATGGACCGATGAAGTGCATCGCACCAATCTCCGCGCCCTCGATGGCCTTCTTCGCAGCGCCACCGAGCGGAATTCGTTTGAGTACTTTCTTTCCGGTCCGCCGAACGAAGTTTGCAAATGGCTTGCTGCGTAACACGGAGAGATATGACGCGATCGATCCCACGTTTGGCGCAATGGACATCTCGTTGTCGTTGAGGATAACCATGAATTGACTGCGGCGGTTCCCGGCGTTGTTCAGTGCTTCGTAGGCGAGACCGCCGGTCAGTGCACCGTCGCCGAGCACGGCGACGACGTGCTCCTTGCCTCCCACGAGATCGCGAGCTGTGGCCATCCCGAGCGCCGCCGCGACCGCCGTGCTGGCGTGTCCCGCGCCGAACGGATCGTACGGCGACTCGCTGCGCATTGCGAAGCCGGAGATTCCCCCTCCTTTTCGCAGCGTCGAGAAGCGGTCGCGCCGTCCGGTCAAAATTTTGTGCACGTACGTCTGATGGCTTACGTCCCACACGAGCTTGTCGGTGGGAAGATCGAGCACGCGGTGCAGCGCGAGCGTCAGTTCCACGACTCCGAGGTTCGGCGCGAGATGTCCCCCGTTGGCCGCGCAGGTGCGTACCAGCAACTCCCGGATCTCGCTTGCCAAGACGTCTATTTCGTCGCGCCGCAGGCGCTTGACGTCGGCGGGGGAGTCGATTCGCTCGATTACCATTGGCGCGTTATACGAACGTCGTGTCCGATGCCCTGCGCGACCACGCGCGCCGCGAGTTCCGATGCTTTCGGTGCTTCGCGCGCGAGCCAAAAAGCCTGCGGCCAATTCCACGGTTTCAACAGCGCGCGCAGCGGCTGGTGCCAGTCCGGCGAGAGTTCGCGTTGCGGCGTATCCAGGATCACTCGCACGGCCGCGACCCGCGGGGCCGCGATGCGTGCCGTCTCCATGTCCACCGCGACGAAGCCGAGGGCGGCCCAGCGTTGACGCTCGTCGCCGGTCACCAAATTGTCAGACGTCAGCAGCGGAGCGATGACGGGCTCGATCCCGAGCGCGCGGGCAGCGTGCGCGAAGGCCTCGACGAGCGGCGGGTCGCAGCGCGTGCGACCACCGTCGGCGCGGCCGACCTCGTCGGGAATGACGACGGTTCCCGTCGGAAGATCGTGGCGCAAGCCGCCGGCGACACCGCAGCTAACGACGCAATCGCGCAGCTCGTCACATTGCCGCGACAGTCCCATCCCACAGGTCACCACGTGCGCGTCCGGGATCCGGCGCACGATGGCCCGCGCTTCCATTCGCGTCGCCGCCATGAAAGTGATGCCTTCGATTCCGCGCGCCTGCAAGGCGGCCGTAGGGGCCGGGTCGTTCACCGTTGTAACGGGTCCTTCGCCCAGAAGCAAATCCCTTTACGCGACAGCACGCCGAAGAAAGTGGGTACAGAGCCGTCATGACAACCGTACAGCAACCATTCGTCACCGACATTACGGAACTGCGCCGGCGCGCGCGTGAACAGATGGACCAGGGCGCCGTCACCGGCAACTACGGAGGTGAAACGTCGCAGGCCATCGATCTCCTGCAAACCGCGCTGGCGACGGAGATCGTGTGCGTGCTACGCTACACGGTGCACAATATCTCGGCGGTTGGGATCGATAGCGAAAGCGTGAAGCAAGAGTTCGCGGAGCACGCCCGCGACGAGTACGACCATATGCAAAAGATTGCCGAGCGCATCAACCAGCTCGGTGGAACGCCGAACATGGACCCCGCCGGCTTGCACACCCGATCGGCGACCGAGTACGGCAGCGCGCAGAAGTTGATCGACATGATCAAAGAGAATTTGGTGGCGGAGCGCATCGCGGTGGAGCACTACCGCGATCTCATTCGTTATTTTGCCGACAAGGATCCAACGACGCGCGTCATGCTGGAAGGCATTCTCGCGCAAGAGGAAGAGCACGCCAACGATATGCACGATCTGCTCGAGGCCCACGAAGGGACGCCGTTTCTCAAACCCTAGCCGGCGACGGCGGCATCGCGCCCGGACCCCTGCGCTCGATACCACGCGACGGCACGCTGCACTGCCTCCCGTATCGAACCCGGATCGTGCCCAAGGTCGCGTTGGGCCGGCGTCGAGTCGGCATACATGCGCTCGCGGGATAGGCGAACGCCTTCGAGCGGGATGGCGGGCTGTGCGCCGGTAACGCGGCTGCGCACTTCGTCGGCGAAGGCGGCCGCCAGCGTCAGGCCGTAGGGCGCGCGCCAGCGCGGCATCGGCCTGCCGGTGACGTCGGCGAGGATCTGCCAAATCTCATCCATCGTAAGGTTCTGACCGCCGATCACATACCGTTGGCCGACGCGCCCACGCGTGAGCGCGGCGACGTGTGCGCGCGCAACGTCCTCCACGGGCACCAAATTCATGCCGCCGCTTCCGGGTGCTTTCGCGACGATCGCGCCGTTCGCGAAATCGCGGACGAGTCTGCCCGTCGGGGTCGGCTTCGCGTCGCCGGGCCCTACCGGCGCCGTGGGCAGCAGCGCGA